>DAWCEJ010000163.1:0-2614 GCA_052274955.1 Collinsella sp. | reverse complement strand
GCGCTTGAGGTGCAGCTCGGTAGCAATGCGCAGGTAGCACTCCTGATCGAGCGCGTTGAAGTGCGTGATGAACGGCTTGGCAGTAGCGCCGCCCTGGATGGTCTGCAGGATGGGGGTCTCGACCTCCATGTAGCCGTCGGACTCCATAAAGCGACGGAAGGTGGAGAGAATCTGCGAACGCTTACGGAACGTCTCGCGAACGTCGTCGTTGGCGATCAGGTCAACATAGCGCTGGCGATAGCGGGTCTCCTTGTCGGAAAGACCGTGGAACTTCTCGGGCAGCGGACGAACGGCCTTGGCAAGCAGGGTCGCACTCTTAGGGGCAACGGAAAGCTGGCCGCGCTGGGTGCGCACGACCACGCCGGTCACGCCCAGGATATCGCCAAGGTCGAGGGCCTTGAGCGTGTTCCAAGCGGTCTCGTCCATGTCATTGATGCGGCAGAACAGCTGAATCTCGGCAGTCGCATCGCGCACGACGATGAACATAATCTTGCCCTGACCGCGCTTGGCGACCACACGGCCGGCGATCTTCACGACGTCCTCGGTGTCCTCGCCATCGGCAAGCTCGGCGTACTTAGCCTCGATATCGGCAACGTAGTCCTCAAGCTCAGAGTGCTCGGGATAGGGGTTCTGGCCCGCCTCGAACAGGGCGGCGCGCTTGGCCAGGCGGGTGGCGCGCTCGTCGTTGAGCGTCGATGCCTGATCTGCGGCGTTCTGGTTCTCTGCCATAAGTTAACTCCTCAAACTAAAACGCTCCCCAGGATTCGGTCCCAGGGAGCGAAAACATACCTTTACGCGGGACCGTGGTCTAGCGTGCAATCTTGGCGATGGTGTAGACGCGGGTCTTGCCGGAAGGCGTAACGACCTCGACGGAGTCGCCCTCGCCGTGACCGATGATGGCGTGGCCGACCGGAGACTCGTTGGAAATCTTGTGCTCGAGCGAGTTGGTCTCGGTGGTACCGACGAGCGTGACTTCCATGACCTCACCGTTGGGATCAATCAGAGAAACGGTGGAACCGATGGAGACGGTCAGATCACCTGTGGTGGCAGCAACCTGAGCGTTGGCAAGGATGGCCTGGATCTCGGCAATACGAGCGGCGTTCTGGGCCTGCTTGTCCTTAGCGGCGTCGTACTCGGAGTTCTCCGAAAGGTCGCCGAACGCGCGGGCTTCCTTGATGTCCTCGACGATCTCCTTGGCGTAATCGCCCTCACGCCAAGCGAGCTCCTCGACGAGCTTCTGGCGGCCCTCAGCGGTCAGTACGATCTGGCTTGCGTCCATACGGATATCTCCCCAACTCTGATCAAACAATCAACTGTCAACAAAACGAAAAAGACCGGCTAGCCTGCGGGCAAGCCGGTCAGGTGCTCACCCCAAAGGGATGGGACTACTCTGCGTCCGCGTCGCTGTCCTCTGCCTGCTTCTTCTTGGCAGCAGCGAGCTTGGCCTCGAGCTCAGCGATCTCCTTGTCCTCCTCGGACTGCTCGACCACGACCTCCTCGGCCTGCTTGGTCTCGGCCTTATCGTCGCCCTCCATACCCTCACGGATATTCTTGACGGTAGAGCCGAGGGACTTGCCGAGCTTCGGCAGGTTCTTGGGCCCGAAGATAATCAGGACAACGACGAGAATAATGATGAGCTCAGGAGCCCTCAGTCCAAACATGTAGACCTCCACAATACAGCGAGACAAGCTCGAATGAGTATACCGCGGGTATCGCGGTATCACAACAATAGCTAAAAAAAGGGACCGCAAGAAGCGGTCCCTCCTCATGCTCTGGTCGGGTTGACTGGATTTGAACCAGCGACCCCTGCGTCCCGAACGCAGTGCTCTACCAAACTGAGCCACAACCCGTTAGCTCGACTATAGTAACAAAGATTTTCGCCGCGTGCTAGAGAAAATTTTATTTCTTTGGCGCGTCGATTTGAACCGTGTTGGGAATGAGCTCCGTCGCGCAGGACCACCAGCCGTTTTGCTGGGCAGCGTCGGCAAGCCTTTCGGCCGTGACGGCGGTGTCGCAAATGGCAAATGAGCAGGCACCCGATCCGCACACATCTACAGCAACGGTGCCGTCCTGTTTACGCAGCCAATCGAGAACCATTTGAATCTGCGGCTCCATCTGTGCGGAAATGACACCCAGGTTGTTATGGATGAGCGCATATGCCGTCTCGGCATCACCAGCATGCAAGGCAGAAGCTATCGCGCCGGGCTTGTCTGCAGGCACCGGAGCCTCGTCAAAACGTCGATAGGCTTCAATTGTCGAAACGCTTGCCTCGCGCGGCTTGACCAACACGACGGGCGTTGCGGGCAGCGCGGGATACTCAGTTGCCAGCACGTCTCCCCCACCTACGTAGAACGCAGGGCTCGCGTGCAAAAAGAACGGGACGTCAGCACCAATACCCCGCGCAATGTCGTCGAGCGCGGGGTCGGTGTGATCAATTCCCCAGAGCTCCGCCAAGGCGACAATGACCGCGGCCGCATCCGTCGAGGGACCGCCCAAGCCGGCGCACAATGGAATGCGCTTCTCAATCGTCACGCAGATGCTTGCCTCGCGACCATAATGCTCGGCCATAGCAACCGCAGCCCGATACGCCGTATTCTTTTGCATGGGAAAATCT
>DAWCEJ010000162.1:0-7899 GCA_052274955.1 Collinsella sp. | reverse complement strand
CTCCTGAGCCTGCTTCTTGGTGCCGACGAACAGCACGTTGCCGCCCTTGGCGACGTTCTTGACGAAAGTATAGGCCTGGTCGGCGTCGAGGATGGTCTGCTTGAGGTCAAGGATGTAGATGCCGTTGCGCTCACCGAAGATGAACGGCTTCATCTTGGGGTTCCAGCGACGGGTCTGGTGACCGAAGTGGCAGCCGGCCTCGAGCAGGGTGCGGATATTAATCTTGGTAGCCATGTTAAACCTCCTGTGGTTTGCCTCCGCGCGGGGTCATCCTCCAAAACCAACCCGGACATGTGCTACCAAAGCCCGGGCACCACGGTATGAAGTAGCCGCGCGTGCGTGATAAAAACCTGTTGCCGTGAAGCAACCCGATGAATGATAGCAGGAATGCTTCTTCCTGCCAACCCGCAATCAAAACCACACACCTGAGTGCGGCGCGGGACGGACCAGCCACTATTCGCCGCGGGGATGGGCTTGAGCCACGGCCCGCTTAAGCCGATCGGGCGTGAGATGCGTGTAGATCTGCGTCGTGGACAGGCTCGCATGACCCAGCAGCTCTTGAACCGAGCGCAGGTCCGCACCGCCCTCGAGCAAGTCGGTCGCAAAGGTATGGCGCATCGCATGCGGGGCGATGTCGGCCGGAATGCCGGCAAATGTCGCCAGCGTATGGAACCGCCGCCTGAGCATGGCGGCACTCATGCGATTACCGCGCGCCGATATAAGCAGCGGATGCGGCCCGGTAGCGGGGTCACGACGCTTTGCCTGAGCGAGCAACTCCGGCCTCCCCTCCTCAATATAGAGACGCGTCGCCTCGAGCGCACGACGATACAGAGGGACGATACGTTCTTTGCTCCCCTTGCCCCACAGGCGCAGCGTGCGTTCGGACCACGCAATGGACTCCACATTAAGTGCTGCGAGCTCAGAGATACGGGCGCCCGAGGCATAGAGCAGCTCGAGCATCGCCGCATCGCGCAGTCCCGCGGGTGTTGAGGTATCAGGCGTCTTGAGCAGCGCCTCCACCTGTTGGGTCGTCAGCACACCGGGTAGATCGCGCGGGAGCTTGGGCGAGGAAATTGCCGAGACCACATCGCCCTCCACGACCCCCTCGGCAGCCATCCACCGATAGAGCGAGCGAACGGCAGACAGGTGTGCCGCAAGCGTTCGGGGAGCCACCTGCCCACGCGAAAGCTCGGCAAGATAGCGACGAATGGTGCGCACGTCGGCAGCGAAAGCATCTATATCCTCGCGCTCGCACCAGGCAGCAAAGCGCTCCAGCCTCGAGCCATAGGCCGTCACCGTGTTGGGAGAAAGCCCCTCGACACGTGAGATATAGGCGATAAACGAGTCGACGGTGTCGTACAGGTCAAAGGCTATGACCGGTCGCCTCCAAACAGATCGGGGCGAGTTGCCAGATAGGCATCAAGGGCCTCGAGCGCACGGTCCGCATAGGCCTGGTAGCGGTCGCGCTTGCTGCGGCGCTTACCATCCTCGAGTGGCGGCACCAGGCCAAAGTTGACATGCATAGGCTGATAGCCCACGGTGGCAGGATCGGTCGCATAACCCACGAGCGCACCCAGGGCGCCCACACGCGGCAACTCGACGCCCGCGGCACCGATAGCCTCGGCATAGGTGCTGAGCGCCGCGAGCAGACCTGTCGCCACGGCTTCCATGTACCCCTCGGTGCCGGTGATCTGACCGGCCAGGCGCACGCCGGTACCGGGCACGGCAAAGGTGCCATCGAGCACGTGCGGGGCGTCGACAAAGGTATTGCGGTGCATGACACCGTAGCGGAAGAACTCAGCGTTCTCCAGGCCCGGCACCATATGGAAGACGCGCTTCTGCTCGCCAAAGGTCAGGTTGGTCTGGAAGCCCACCAGGTTATAGGCGGTCTTCTCCTTGTTCTCGGCACGCAGCTGAATCGCCGCCCAGGGGCGACGTCCGGTACGCGGGTCGGTGAGGCCGACGGGCTTCATGGCACCAAAGCGGATGGCATCCTTGCCGGTGCGCGCGACCTCCTCGGCGGGCTGGCAGGCCTGGAACAGATCGCCACCCTCAAAGTCTTTGAGCACCACGCGGTCGGCCGTGGTAAGCGCCTCGATAAAGGCCTCGTACTCCTCCTTGTTGAGCGGAGCGTTGAGATAGTCGCCGCTCCCCTGCTCCTCGTAGCGCGACTGCGAGAACAGCACGTCCATATCGAGCGTGGAGGCATCGACGATCGGCGCCGCGGCATCGAAGAACGCAAGGGCGTCGCCACCGACGAGCTTCATGACCTCTTCGCTCAGCGCAGGTGAACACAGCGGGCCCGCGGCAATGACCACGTGGCCCTCGGGAATCTGCGTGACCTCGCCGTGCACGACCTCGATATTGGGACGAGCGGCAACTTCGGCCTCGACAAGCTCGGAAAACTTGACGCGATCGACCGCTAAGGCGCCACCGGCGGGAACAGCCGCGCGATGGGCGCAATCGAGCAGAACTGAACCCATGCGCTCAAGCTCGGCCTTCAGCAAACCAGCCGCGGAATCCGGACGGGTCGACTTAAACGAATTGGAGCAGACGAGCTCTGCCAGGTGATCGGTATGGTGGGCCGGGGAGCTCACCTGGGGGCGCATCTCGCACAGCTTTACGGCAAACCCGCGATCTGCCAGCTGGATCGCGCACTCCGAACCCGCCAGACCGCCACCGATAACTGTCACCTGATCGAACTGCATCTGCAAACACCTTTCTAATTGACACGTTTTCCATTGTGACCGAAGGGTGTCTGGGCGTGAAGGGCAAACTTGGAGGGCGCGTACCTTCCATCCATCATGCGCTCGATAAGGCCCTCGAGTTCAAGCGAACCCAAGAGTTTGAGTACGCCGACAGCATCGAGCGAGACGAGCGCCGCGATGTCGTCGACCTTGAGCGGAGAGGCGATGAGCGCATGCATCACGGTCTGCTGCGTTGAATCCAGGTCGGCAATGCCGGGAGCATCGGGGCGCGAGTAGCGCAGGGTTCCATAGATGCGTGAGATAGCCATCTCGATAGATTCCTCGTCGATGATGCAGCAGGCACCGTTCGCAATGAGGTAATTCGTGCCACGCGACTCGGGCGATAGGATCGACCCCGGTACGGCAAGAAATTCTCGCCCCAAATCCATAGCAGCCTCGGCTGTAGAAAACGTCCCGGAAGGCATACCCGCCTCGGATACAAAGAGGGCTTGCGACAGGGCCGCGATCACGCGATTGCGACGCGGAAAGGCAAACTTGCGAGGACCCATGCCCCACGGGGAGATCGACACGACCGCGCCACCCGTATCGAGCGTGCGCGTAATAAGCCCCGCGCTCGAGCGCGGATAGACCACGTCGGCGCCCGTCCCCAGCACCATGACGTGTTTGCCGCCAGCGTTGACCGCAGCCCAACCCGAGGCCTGGTCGCAACCGACCGCGCCGCCCGAAACTACCGTCACTCCCGCCTCGACCGCCACCTTTGCCGCAAGCTCTGCCACGGCAAGACCATACGGCGAGGCTTTGCGCGCGCCGATGATGGAGAGCGCGGGCGTCGAAAGCACCTCGGGGTTGCCGCGCACATAGAGCGTCTGGGGTACATCAGAAAGCTCCAAAACAGTCTCGGGATACAACGCATCACCTGGATGCAGCTCAAAGGTCCCCTCGGCCATCATTGGTCCCTCCTTCCCTGATACATCGCCGCCTCGAGCACGTGGTCCTGCGTCACTTGCTCGCTCTCGGCGACATCTGCGATCGTACGCGCAATGCGAACCAGGCGCACGATGCCGCGGCCCGTGAGATGTGTGCGCTTCGACAGGCCGAGCACACACTTCTCCGCCGCATCATCGAGCTCAAAGGTCGATACGACGCCGTCAATGGACCGCGTCTCGTCATCCTCGGCCTCGGCATCCGCATCGTCCATACGGGACTCGCGCCAGGCGCGAAAGGCGCGACCGCGCACAACGTAGTCACGTAACTCGGCAGACGACATACCCTCCGCACCCTCGATAATCACTTGGGGGTCGGGACGGGTCACATCGATCATCATGTCAATACGGTCGGCCAAAGGACCGCGCAGCTTTGACCGATAGCGCTCGACCATCGCCGCCGAGCAGCGACACGGTACCTCGCGATCGCCCAAAAAACCGCAGGGGCAGGGATTGCTCGCAGCCAGCAGCTGAAAGCGCGACGGGAAGGTAAAGGCCCCGTCGACGCGCACGATCCTCACATAGCCGCGTTCGATGGGCTGACGTAGCGTCTGCAGCACACCCGTGGGAAACTCAGCAAGCTCGTCCAAAAAGAGCACGCCGCCATGAGCCAGGCTGATCTCACCCGGATGCGCCGGGCGCCCTCCGCCAATGAGGCCAGCCGTTGATATGCTGTGATGGGGACTTCGAAATGGCCGATGACCTGCCAATAAGCCATCGATGTTCTCGCCCAAGACCGAATGGATGCACAGCGCCTCCTGCTGGTCCTCAACGGAAAGCTCGGGCAGGATGCCGGTCATACGACGCGCGAGCATCGTCTTGCCCGATCCCGGAGACCCGATCATAAGCAAACCGAGCTCACCCGCTGCCGCCAGCGCCATGCCGCGCTTGGCGACCTCCTGCCCCAGTACGTCGGCATAGTCGAGTTCGGGCTCAAAGGTCGCCTCGAGCACTTCAGAATCCAAGTAGTGCCGCGCGGCATCGCCCATACCATGAGCAAGCTGAGACAAATGATCGATAAAGCCGCAATCCACGCCCGCAAGCGGCACATGCTGATCGGACCTGCCGGCGATAAAGGACAGCCCCATATCACGCGCCAATAGCTGAAACGCCACCTCGCCCTTGACGGGAAGCACCGTACCGTCCAAGCCGAGCTCGCCGGCGATAAGGCAGCGATCGAGGTTGTCACGGGGAATCTGCCCATCGGCCGCCAGAACCGCGATGGCGATGGGCAGATCAAAGCCGCTACCGGTCTTGCGAATATCGCCGGGCGCTAGGTTGACCGTAATGCCCGAGCGTGGGATCTCGAACCCGGCGGAGCGCATCGCGCAGCGAATACGACCGCGTGACTCCATCACCTCCATACTCGGAATGCCGAGCATTTGGATGCCCGGAACACCACCGGCAAGCGAGACCTCGACCGTGACGTGAATCGCCTCGACGCCACGGATGCAGGCCGCGTGAACGGCAAACGTCTCGAACGCCATCACGACACCTGCCAATCGAACGCGTTGTACTGATGCTCGATCTCGGCGATATGCCCGCCACGAATGGTGACGCCCACGGCATCGAAGCGAATCGCCTTGAGCGGATAATGCTCCATGAGATAGCAACTTGCGATGCGGCGGTAGCGGCGTTGCTTTTGGGCGTCCACGGCCTCCTCGGGAAAGACCCGCGTGCTGCAATCCAGTGCGACGCGTCTGGTCTTGACCTCGGCCATCACCACGACATCGTCGAGCTCATCGAGCAGCACCAGATCGGCCTCGCCCTCGGTGCAACGATAACCCTGCTCCAGCAAGGTGTAGCCACGCTCGTTAAAGTAGTCGATGGTGATCAGCTCGCCCAGCATGCCCAGCTCGCGGGGACTGAGTCCCTTGATAAACTCGGGCGTCATCGCCCCGCAGTCGAGCTCGCCGTTTTCCCAACGCTCCTTGAGCTGCTGCGTCTTGCTCTTTTTGCTTGCGGCACTCATGGGGTCTCCTTTCCCGCACGCTGCATTGCCCCGATGATGAGGGCACCTTTCATGCGGGTAAGTACCGGAAGCAAACCAAAAGCTGACCAAATGCCGTCAAAAAACGGGCCGTACGCAGCAATGGTGTTGCATACGGCCCGCTACCAGCAGGTTTATAAAACCCCTGAGGTCCCTGTCTCCACAATTGACCTAGAAAAGGCGCTCAGTCTGCAGAAAGTTTCCGCAAAAGCTCACGCGGTGCAGTGGACAAAGTCCATGTTTGCGAATGGCCTCGATGTGCTCGGGGCTTGCGTAGCCTTTCGATTCGGCCAAATGGTACTCGGGATACTCGGCATCGTACTCGACCATCATCTCATCACGCGTGACCTTGGCCATGATGGACGCCGCGGCGATACAGGCGATCTTGGCATCGCCCTTCACCACGTCGCGCTCGTTGGGAACGGCGCCCAAGGGGTTACCGTCCATAAGCACGCAATCGGGCTCGAGCCCCGTATCGGCCACGGCGCCCGCGACAGCGGCTCGAATGGCGCGGGCCATGCCCATCTCATCGATATCCTTAGGCGCGATATGGCAAAAACCGATTGCCGTCGCCACCTCGGCAATCTTCACCGAGAGCAACTCGCGGCGCGCGGGCGTGAGCTTTTTGGAATCGTTGATACCCCAGACGCGCGGCTCCATAGGAAGACAGACGGCGCATACCGTCAAAGGGCCGGCCACCGATCCGCGACCTACCTCGTCGACACCAACGACCACCCCATCGCCGCCAAGCTCATGCATAAGCTCGTACATGTCATTGACGCGCTCGCGCTCGGCAAGTTCCTTGGCATGGCGCTTAAGAGCACGCTCGCAAGCCTTGATCACCTGCTGGCGCGGGTCCTCGCGATAATGCTCCACGAGGGCGGGAATCTCCTCGAACGTGGCGCTCGCCAGCTCGCCGGCAACCTGCGATGCCGAAACCGAGCTCGTCATGTTGGCCATACCAGACCCTCCTTGCATGCAAATCAGATAAAAAGAAGGGCCACCCGAAGGTGACCCTCGTGTCCAAACGAGTGGACAGACGCTGCGATCTTCTTAGCGCTTCTCGGGGATGCGAGCAGCCTTGCCCACCTTGTCGCGGAGGTAGTACAGCTTGGCGCGACGGACGCGACCATGGCGAACGACCTCGAGCTTGGCGATCTTGGGGCTGTGAAGCGGGAAGGTACGCTCAACACCGACACCGAAGGACATCTTACGAACGGTGAAGGTCTCGCGGGCACCGGCGCCGGCCATGCGGATGACGTCGCCCTGGAAGACCTGGATGCGCTCGCGGTCGCCTTCCTTAATGCGGTAGTGAACCTTGACGTTGTCGGCGACGCGAACCTGAGGAATGTCCTCGCGGATCTGCTGACGCTCGATTGCGCGGATGTAATCCATGTGCAATTCCTTACTCTTCTAGAGGTGCCGTACCATCTTGGCCGGCACGTAGTTGAACAAACGTATTCGAGTATACACGCGCGGGTTTCTGCTGCAAGAACAATTTTTTACGCAGACAAAAAGACAAAACCCGCACATGATAACCGCCCGCCTCGCGAATGAGACGGGCGGCATGAAGGGGCGCTACGCTAGGCGTCGATGCGCAGGGGGCTAGGCGTTGCGCTTGGCCTCGAGCTTGGCCTGAGCGGCAGCCAGGCGCGCGAGGGGCACGCGATAGGGCGAGCAGGACACGTAGTCCACGTCGGCCACGTTAAACAGGCCCTTGATGGACTTGGGGTCGCCGCCGTGCTCGCCGCACACGCCAAAGTGCATGTCGGGATTGGTGGCGCGGCCCTTCTCGACGGCCAAGCGCACGAGCTCCAGCACCGCCGTGTCGATGGTCTCGAAGGGATTGTCCTTCAGGATCTTCTTGTGCAGGTACAGCGGAATGAACTTGGCCTCGGCATCGTCGCGGGAGAAGCCGAAGGTCGTCTGGGTGAGGTCGTTGGTGCCAAAGCAGAAGAAATCTGCGTGATGGGCGATTTCGTCGGCGACCATGCAGGCGCGCGGCAGCTCGAGCATCGTGCCCACGGGAATGTTGAGCCCGACGCCCTCTTCGGCGGAAACCTCGGCGATTACGCGCTCAATGACCTCGCGGGTCTGGACATGCTCTGCCGTGATGGAAACGAGCGGAACCATGATCTCGGGGCGTGGGTCGACGCCCTCCTTGATAAGGCGGGCAGCAGCCGTGGCAACGGCGCGAACCTGCATGAGCGGCAGATCG
>DAWCEJ010000161.1:0-2703 GCA_052274955.1 Collinsella sp. | reverse complement strand
CTCTGGGTGGTCGTGCACCTCGGTCGCCTGTTCGATGATCGACTGCGCATGTGCGGCATCTGTTTGGGCGTTGGCGATGGTCTGCTCCTGGTCGCGGCGTGCCTTGTCCTCGGCAGCGATCTTCTCGCGCAGTTCGCGCTGACGAGTCGCGGCGGCGGTCTTCGCCGTCTGCAGCTCGTCGCGCGCGGCATCGGCTTCGGTCGTCACGGCTTGGTGCGCGCGTTTTGCGTCGGCGATAGGGGCTTGAGCCTGCTCGACGGCCTGCTCGGCTGCGGCAAGCGAGTGCTCAAGGTCGGCGGTGATGCGCGGGACATCTTCTTCGGCTTTACGCAGGGCATCTGCCGTGTCGGAAATCTGCATCGAGAGCTCGCTGGTGCGCACCGTATAGTTGGCGGGATTTGCCGAGGGATTGCGTTGCAGCTCGGCATACTCATGGCGCAGCGTCTCGAGCTGGGCGCGCGTGGCGTCGACGGTTTGTTGTGCGGCCGCAATGCCGGCGTCTCGCTCGGCCTTCACCTTGTCGCGGATGCGCTTGGAATCCTCAAGACGTCGAACGAGGCGGTTGCCGGTCTCGCGAGAGCTCGCCTCGCGGGCCTCCACGGCGTCGAGCGCGGCCTTCAGGCGGAGCTCAGTCGCGTCATCCTCTGTCTTCATTTGTTCGAGCTGACCCTTGAGCTCTGTCGCTTTGGCGGCGTGGGCATCACGGTCAATCTCGGCTGCCGCAGCGGTCTTTTGCGCTGTGGCGATCGCCTGACGCTGGTCGGCGACGATCTGGTCGTAGCGGCCTGCGATATCCTGGCGCGTCTCGAGTTCCTCGGCCTGATCGGCAATGCGCTGCTCAAGTTCGGCCAGGCGGGCGCGGGCATCGGCAAGTGCCTTTTTCGCGGCGTTCATCTCGCGCATGGCCGAGGCGCCCTGGGCGATAAAGGTGCCCACGGCGTTCGCAGTGTTCGAGACAGCGGTCCCCAGATCGCGGCTCGCGGCGGAGGAGTGCGGGGCGGTCGGGCGAGCGGTGTCGGCAGCGTCCGCATCGGCAGCCTGCGGCACGGCGATATTGCCGGTACCGCCCTCGATCACAGAAAAGCCTGCTGCGTGCGGGTCGACCGCATCGGCGCCAATCGTGGGATGCTCGAGCTGCAGAAACGAGGGCATGGTGCTGCCCTGGTCGGCAACCGGAGTCTCGCCGGGTACAAAGGTCGAGGCCGCCTCGGCGGCCTCCTCTTCCTCGGCGTCAACGTCAGCGTCGGCCACGGCGTCTTTCATCGCTTTGACGGCATCCATCATGGAGTCCATGACGGCGTCGAGCTCTTCTTCCGAAGAAACCTCGATAGGGCCCGCAGCTTGCGGAGCAGCATCCTGTACGGGGTGGTCGTCCTGAGCGGGCGCATCGTCGTTTTGCTCGCCTGCATCTTCGGCGCCGGTGGTTTCCGCCGTAGCGCTTTCGTCTAAGATGGGGTCGTCGAGGCCAATATCATCGCAGGTCACAGCGTCAGCATCTGCAGTGACGTCTGCGGAATCATCAATATGCTGTTGAGTCTGGGGGTCCAGCTCGTCTGTCATAGGCATGTGCTCCTCATCGTTGTTTGTCACCCTATGATAAAGTCTCGCGCCGACATCCCGCGCGCTGCAGCAAAGTTTCAAAACGTGTTCGATGGCTCGCGTCGATAGCAAAAACTCGGCCACTTTATCCAGTTTGTACTTGACAATCCCTTCGCCGAAAGACGTTATGCCGTTCGCCTGCCGAGGCCTTTTCTTTTCACTTGAACCCGTTAAAGTTGCATTTCAGCTTTTGTCGCGTTTATTTGGATGCGCGCAGTCGGCGGGTACGCCCGTCGCGATTTGAAAGGACTTTATATGGGACTTTTCACTGGTAAGACCGTGATCGTCACCGGCGGTGGCAAGGCCACGCTCAAGGACGGCTCCGCTGGCTCCATCGGCTACGGTATCGATATCGCTTTTGCCAAGGAGGGCGCAAACCTCGTCATTACCGGCCGCAACGTTGCCAAGCTCGAGGCTGCCAAGGAATCCCTCGAGGCCGAGTACGGCGTCAAGGTTCTGCCTGTTCAGGCCGATGTCTCGGCTGGTCAGGACAACGAGGCCGTCGTCCAGAACGTCATCGACAAGGCTATTGAGGAGTTCGGCCGCATCGACGCCGTCGTCAACAATGCTCAGGCCAGCGCTTCGGGCGTGACCATCGCCGACCACACCATGGACCAGTTCAACCTCGCCATTTACTCCGGTCTGTATGCCACCTACCTGTACATGCAGAAGGCCTACCCGCACCTGAAGGAGACCAAGGGCTCCGTGGTCAACTTTGCTTCGGGCGCCGGCCTGTTTGGCAACTATGGCCAGTGCAGCTACGCCGCTGCCAAGGAGGGCATCCGCGGTCTGACCCGCGTCGCTGCCAACGAGTGGGGCAAGGACGGCATCAACGTCAATATCGTTTGCCCGCTTGCTTGGACCGCTGCGCTCGAGAACTTCCAGGATGCCTATCCCGAGGCGTTCAAGGCCAACGTCCACATGCCGCCGGCTGGCCACTACGGCGACGTCGAGAAGGAAATCGGCCGCGTTGTCGTTCAGCTCTGCGGTCCCGACTTTAAGTATATGAACGGCGAGACCGTCACCCTCGAGGGTGGCATGGGCCAGCGTCCTTACTGGTTACGGCGTTTTACCAAACGCCGTAACGGGCCGACGCTGCGCGGT
>DAWCEJ010000160.1:0-1387 GCA_052274955.1 Collinsella sp. | reverse complement strand
GTACTACACCGGTATTAACCATAAGATCGGCGAAGTTCATGACGGCGCTGCCACGATGGACTGGATGGAGCAGGAACAGGAACGTGGTATTACCATCACTTCCGCTGCAACCACCTGCTACTGGAGCCACACCGAGACCCAGCACGATCCGGCTCTGTTCAAAAAGAACCGTCATCGTATCAACATCATCGACACCCCGGGCCACGTTGACTTTACTGTTGAAGTTCAGCGTTCTCTGCGTGTTCTGGACGGTTCTGTTACCGTTCTGGCCGCAAAGGGTGGCGTTGAGCCTCAGTCTGAAACCGTTTGGCGCCAGGCTGACGAGTACAAGGTTCCCCGCATGGTTTACGTCAACAAGATGGATACCATGGGTGCTGACTTCTTCCGCTGCGTACAGATGATGCATGATCGTCTGCATGCCAACGGTGTGCCTATCCAGCTGCCTGTCGGCCAGGAAGACACTTTCCGCGGCATCATCGATCTGATCGACATGAAAGCCGATATCTACTATGATGATATGGGCAATGATGTGCGCGTTGAGGAAATTCCTGAAGACCTGAAAGAACAGGCTCAGGAATATCATGACAAGCTGATCGAAGCTGTTGCTGAGACCGACGAAGAGCTGATGATGAAGTACCTGGAAGGCGAAGAGCTGACCAAGGGAGAAATCAAGGCTGCTCTGCGTAAGGCTACTATTTCCAACGAGATCGTTCCTGTTGTCTGCGGCTCTTCTTACAAGAACCGTGGCGTTCAGAAACTGTTGGATGCAATCGTTGATTATATGCCCGCTCCGACCGACGTTGCGGCCATCAAGGGCACCAACCCGGAGACTGGCGAGGAAGAAGATCGCACTTCTTCCGATGATCAGCCGTTCTCTGCACTGGCATTCAAGATTATGACTGACCCGTATGTCGGTAAGCTGTGCTTCTTCCGCGTGTACTCTGGTACCGTTGAGGCTGGCACCACTGTTTACAACTCTGTTAAGGATCAGGACGAGCGTATCGGCCGTATCCTGCAGATGCATGCAAACAACCGTAAGGATATCGACATCTGCTACGCTGGCGATATCGCCGCTGCTGTTGGTCTGAAGAACACCACCACTGGTGATACCCTGTGCGATGAGAAGCATCCCATCATCCTCGAGTCCATGAACTTCCCCGAGCCGGTTATCCGCGTTGCCATCGAGCCCAAGACCAAGGCTGGCAGCGAGAAGATGGGTATTGCCCTGTCTAAGCTGGCTGAAGAGGACCCGACTTTCCGTACCTGGACCGATGAAGAAACCGGTCAGACCATCATCGCCGGCATGGGCGAGCTCCACCTGGAAATCATCGTGGACCGTCTGCTCCGCGAGTTTAAGGTCGAAGCTAACGTTGGCGCCCCTCAGGAG
>DAWCEJ010000159.1:0-1967 GCA_052274955.1 Collinsella sp. | reverse complement strand
GTTGTCGCCAAACTTGATCTCGTCGACGGTGACGGTATCGTTCTCGTTGACGACCGGCACCACGCCAAGCTCCACGAGGCGCAGCAGGGCGTCGCGCGCGTGCAGATAGGACGTGCGGCGGGCCGTATCGTGGCGCGTGAGCAGAACGAGCGAGGTGAGCAGGTCGCGCGCGTGGAACTCCTCGTCGTAGGCCGACGAGATGATGCACTGACCGGCCGAGGCGCAGGCCTGCAGGCTCGGCAGGTCACCGACCGGCTTGCGGTCGAAGCCCAACACGGGATAGCCACAGGCGATAGCGCCCGAGCTCACCACAACCAGACGCCAGCCGAGCTTGCGCAGCGCTGCGGCCTGATCGGCAAGTCCGCCGATAAAGGCGCGGTTGACCTTGCCATCGGCACCCACCACCGTGGACGAACCGATCTTTACCACCATCGTTTTATAAGAAGTCGTCATACGTCAAACCAATCAACTGTTCAGCGAACGGCCGAGCCGACGGCCAGGGAAGCGTGACTCGCCCCTACCGCCCAAGGAATTAGTGAGCCCAGGGAAAGGCAGAGGCCGCGGCCATGTTCTTGCGCACGAGCTCGTCGCGCACCTGAGCCAGGCCCTGCTCCATACCCACCACATAGGTCTGCGGGTACAGGAAGCGCTTGAAAGCTGCGTCCAGATGGTCGAGCGCCCAAGCACAGCGCTCGCGCGCGTCCTGGATGCTCTCACGCGGAGCCACCGCACTGCCATCGCGCACGATCGGCACCAGCAGCTCGCGATACTCAAGTTCGGACACGTCGGTCACCAGGGCGGCATCGTTCACGGCCACAAGGGTATTGCCGCGCGCGGCGCCCTCCCCTGCCAGATGGTCCTCGTCATAAATCATGTCGCAAACCGGGCCGCCAAAGCCGTCGTAATAGCGTCGTACGCGCTGAACACCGGGAATTGTGCGCTTGTAGGGCTGCTCGGAAAGCTTCACCACCGGCGTCCACGGCTCCGCGTCGCTCGCACGACGGGCCGAAAGCTTGTACCCGCCGCCCAGCGCAGGCTGATCGTAGCAGGTCGCGAGTTTGGTGCCCACGCCAAAGCTGTCGATGGGCGCGCCCTGGTCGAGCAGCGACTGAATCGTGTACTCATCCAAATCGTTAGAAACCGAGATCCCCACATAGGGCAGGCCCTCGGCATCAAAACGGCCGCGCACATACTTGGAGAGCTTGGCGAGGTCGCCGGAGTCGATGCGAATGGCCGACAGGCGCTCGCCCACCGCTTCCATCTCCTTGGCAACCGTAATGGCATGTTCACAGCCCTCGCGCACGTCATAGGTGTCGATGAGCAGCGTACAGTTCTTGGGGCTCGACTTGGCAAAGGCGCGGAAGGCCTCGAGCTCGGAATCGAAGCTCATCACCCAGCTGTGCGCATGCGTGCCAAAGACGGGAATACCGTAGCGGCGGCCGGCGAGCACATTGGACGTAGAGGAGCAGCCGGCAACGTAGCTCGCGCGCGCGACGGCCAAGCCGCCATCGGGACCCTGAGCGCGGCGCAGGCCAAACTCGGCAACGGGACGGCCGTCCGCCGCCAGCACCACGCGCGCCGTCTTGGTGGCGACAAGTGTCTGGAAGCCGACGATGTTGAGCAGCGCCGTCTCGAGCAGCTGACACTCCAGCGCGGGGCCGGTGACGCGCACCATAGGCTCGCGTGGAAAGACGAGCTCGCCCTCGGGCACGGCGTCGATATTTACATGCGCACGAAAATCGCGCAGGTAGTCGAGGAATGCAGGCTTGAACATCGCGCCGCCGGCCGGGGCCTGGAGCGAAGCTAGATAGTCGATGTCCTCGGGTGTAAAGCGCAGATTCTCGACCAGCTCGGGCAGCTCGGCGGTGCCGCACATGACGGCATACGCGCTGCCAAAGGGATGGTCGCGGTAAAACGCCGTAAAACAACCCTGCTCATTGGCCTTGCCGTTCTCCCACAGGCCCTGG
>DAWCEJ010000158.1:0-5173 GCA_052274955.1 Collinsella sp. | reverse complement strand
GCCAAGTACCGGGCAATGGACAACGTCATCACGGTCTAACAGCAAGGGACGGGCTAAGGCCAAAACCACCACAAAGGTGCCTGTCCCCATTGTGGTGGTTAGTAACGAAAACCGAGTAGTTTTCTCAATAGAAAAGCGGCAACGTCCATCACGGGCGTCGCCGCTTTCGTTGTCTGCCGGTTTGTCTAAGTCTGTAACAACTGGACCGTTAAAAGTGGGCTAGGTGTTACAGATCGAGATACTTACGAACCGCGCCGTCCCTTTGTCTCAATCTGTAACATCTGGGACTGATTTTGCCGAGTTACTGTTACAGATTGAGATTATTCCCTTGAGGGGATTCGAATGTCTCGATCTGTAACAGATAGACCGCAAAATGGGCTTTAGCTGTTACAGATCGAGATGTTTGGGAATCCGGCAGAGCCATCGCGGCAAAACCACCACAAAGGTGCCTGTCCCCATTGTGGTGGTTTAGGGCTCCCAGGGGCAAGGGGCTTCGATGTGGGTGTGCTCGCCGGTTACGGGATGCGTAAAGGACACGCTGTGGGCGTGGAGCATCAGGCCGCAGGGGCGCGGCGTTCCGTACAGGTCGTCGCCAACCAGGGGATGATGCTCGCTTGCCAGGTGTACGCGGATCTGGTGCTTGCGGCCGGTGAGTAGCTCGACATCAATATACGAGCGCGTGGGCAGGCCGCGGCGGCTTTTAAGGCGCTTGAGTACCTTGACGCGCGTCTGAGATGGCTTGCCGCTGGCGCCAACGCGCATCTTGCGGCTATCGTGGCGGTCGCGGGCGATAGGCTTGTCGATGAGCTTCTCGTTCCAGTCGATTTTGCCCTCGGCGAGCGCCAGATAGTGCTTTTCGAAAGCGTGGTCGATGACCATCTGGTCAAAGGCGGGCTGCGTCTGCTTGTCGAGCGAGAACAGCACCACGCCGGTGGTGTTGCGGTCCAGGCGATTGAGCGGTTGCATGTCGGTCGCGGCAAAGCCGTCGCCCATCGCCAGCAGCAGGTCGCTGGCGTAGTCGGTGAGCGTGCGCTCGCCGGTGCCGTCGCCGTGGACGATCATGCCGGCGGGCTTGTCGATGGCCATGAGCCAGGCGTCGCAATAGAGGACTTGAGGTTCTTCGTTCACGTGTAAGCCTTTCGGTTAGCTGATTCCCACAAACATGCAGCCCGAGGTCGCCCCGCGTAGGCGGGCGGCGGGCTTGCGGCCGGCCTGCGCTGCTTCGACGGCACGACGGACGCGGGAGACGGCACGGCCCACCTCATCCGTCTCGAGCAGCGTTCCGTCCACCATGAGACGACGCACGCCGGCATCGAGTAGCTGAGGAACCTGTGGCGTGAGGTCGATGGGGTAGGCGTCGTACAGGCGAGAGCGGCCGTGGATGTCGGTGCGGACGGGCATGACCTTTCCGTCGATATTCTTGAGCGAGAGCTTGCGGGCACGCAGGCGGCAGTTGGCACAATCGTGGATGCAACTGTTGGCAACCTGCAGAATGCAATGCTCGCTTGTCATGACGCGCGGGCGGCCAAAGACGGTGATGCCTAGAGCCGCGGGCGCGGCGGCGCCGAGCGAGACAATCTCGTCGAGCGTGATCTCGGGCGAGAGCCAAAACGCACCGGCTCCGCGCTCGGCAAGCGCCTCCATGCAGGGCGTGTTGTGCACCGGCAGGCAAGAGCGAATCTCGGCCGTGGCGCCAACCTGGGCGGCCAGGGCAAGCTCAGAGATGTTGCCAATGGCGACCGTGGCGCCGGCAACAACCCATGGGTCAACGCGGACGTGGTCAACGGCGCGGCAGACCTCATCGAGCACGGGTACGATGTCCTGCTCAAACGTATCGGCGGGGGAGAGCTTGACCGCATCGAGTGCGTCGGTGGTCATGTAGATGCGCGTTGCACCCTCCGCCCGCGCTGCCTCGGCGGCCTCGAGCGAGGTGACGGTGGCGCAGATCTGCGGCTCGTCGCGGTAGTGCTCGGGCGCGGGGCGGGAATCACTGGTGACAATCGCCGGCAGCTCGAGCGTTTTCGCGCGCTCCGCGTACGGCGCCAGAATGGCTTCTTCCAGCGCCTTGCAAGCGGCGGCGCGCACCTTGTGCACGGCGGAGAAGCCCATGCCGCAGCCGGCGTCGAGCGAAACGTCAAAGCTCGCTGCCTCAAAGGGCGAGGAGCCCATGCGGCCCACATGCTCAACCAGGTCTGCCGCCTCGACGGCGCGGGTCTTGGCGGCCTCGACGGTGAAGCCCGTGGCGGCGGCGGTGAGCGTGGGGTTGTCACAGCAGGTGAGTGTGACGGTAAACGGCTCGCCCAGGCGCGCCACGACGGACACATCAACAGCTCGGCGGCGCAGCACATCGCGCTTGAGCGCGGCGCCGGCGGCGTCGATGGCACGCTGGCTGCGAATCACGCGGACGCGGCAGCCCTCGGGCATGCTACGGGGCACGCGACACTCGATAACATCGCCGGCAGCGGCATCATCGGCGGCGATGGTGGTCAGGAATTGGTCGAACTCATCGTCGTGGCGAAGCTCCAGCAGGTCGCCCTTGCCCACGGGCTCAAACAACTCAATGCGGGCGATGGCGGCGCGGCGACGGCGGTCGTCGGGCTTGAGGCCGCGCACATCGCGGTTGGCCAGGTGGCTGCCCAGCACCGTGCCCACGATCTGGCCGCGGTTGTTGGAACGTTCATAGCTCATCATCTCGTCGCCCGAGGTGCCGTCCTGATAGGCGTGCGTAAAGTCACGGTTAAAGCAGCGCTTGAGCTGGCGCTGGCGGGCGGCTTTCTCGTCCTTAGAGGTCGAAACATCGGCCAGCATATCGTCAATCTGATGACGATACACGTCGACGATGGAATACACGTAATCGGGAGCCTTCATGCGGCCCTCGAGCTTGAGCGATGCGGCGCCGGCGTCATACAGACGGCGAACAAGCTGCGAAGTGTTGGTGTCGCGCGGGCACAGCGCGCGCTCGCGACCGGCGGGGGAGAGCGTGCGGCTGTTCTCGTCGATCAGCTCGTAGGGCAGGCGGCAGGGCTGGGCGCACATGCCGCGGTTGGCCGAGCGGCCCGCCATGGCAAAGCTCGACAGCAGGCACAGACCCGAGTAGCAAAAGCAGATGGCACCGTGGCTAAAGACCTCGAGGTCGACATCGGGCGCGGCGTCGTGGATGGCGGCGATCTCGTCGATGGAGAGCTCGCGCGAGAGGGTCACGCGGTCGGCGCCCTGCTCGCGGCACCAGATGGTTCCGCGGTCGTCATGGATGTTCGCCTGGGTCGAGATATGCGTCTCGATGCCGGGCATCGTGCGCTTGACTTCAAAGAACAGACCCCAGTCCTGGATGATGAAGGCGTCGGCGCCCAGCGTGGAGCAGCGATGGATGAGTTGCAACGCATCGGCCATCTCGGACTGCTTGATGACGATGTTGACCGTGACGTAGACGCGCGAGCCGGCCAGGTGTGCAGCGCGGCAGGCCTGCTCAAAGGCCTTGTCGGTAAAGTTCGTTGCCTTGCGGCGGGCGTTGAAGCTGCCCATGCCACAGTAGATGGCGTCTGCCCCGGCAGCGAGTGCGGCGGCGAAGGGCTCCGGGCCTCCGGCGGGGGCCAAGAGCTCGGGTCTACGGTTGGTGGTTCGACTGGCGGTTGCGGTCATATCCTGCCTTTCAAAATGCTCAGATAATCAAAAGTATAGTGGTGCCATCGCGGCAGGCGATGCCCGTGCTCTAAGCGGGATAAAGTCTTCAGCAGCTTGGACTGGCTGCTTCATATGAGAACCGTTCAGCGGTCCGGGGAAACCGTTGGGCGATAAAATATTCTCGAAGGCTGATAATTATCTTGCATCGGGCAAACTCATCCCCTACTATCCCAATCAAGCGCGGTGTTCAGACCGAACTGTGCCTCCCGGTGTGAACGCCGCGCTCCCGTTCCCTTTTACTTGTAAGGAGAAAAACATGAGCAAGACCGTCGTGTCTTCCGATAACGCACCCGCAGCCATCGGCCCGTATTCCCCCGGTATCCAGACTGGCAACATGGTGTTCCTGTCCGGCCAGCTGGGCATCGACCCCGCAACCGGTAAGATGCCCGAGGGCGTCGAGGCCCAGGCCAAGCAGTCCCTTGCTAACGTCGAGGCCCTGCTGACCGCTGCCGGCGCCACGTTTGCCGATGTCGTCAAGACCACGGTCTACCTGGCCGACATCGCCGACTTTGCCGCCGTGAACGAGATTTACGCCTCCAAGTTCGAGGCTCCGTTCCCCGCGCGCAGCGCTTTCCAGGTTGCCGCCCTTCCGGCTGGCGGTCTGGTCGAGATCGAGGTTGTCGCCGCTCTCTAAGGTGTTGGTAACAACTAAACATGACATGCAAAAAGACCCTGCAGCGCGTGCGAGCTGCAGGGTCTTTTGTCAAGCGATGCGACAAAAATGATCCGTTTCCCTTCGTCCCCAAGGGATCACGTTTAGCCCTCCTTGCGGACTTTTTGCAGGTAGCGGTACACGCTGGGCTCCGAGATGCCCAACGCGGTGCCAGCGCAGGCCACGGCGCCCTTGAGCATGAACACCCCGTTGCCGTTGAGGTGGCGAATGACGTCCACGCGGTCGCTCTGACCAAGCGACGCTACATCCAGCCCGCGCGCGCTCAGCAACTCGGCAATGCTGCGGTCGATGAGCTCCTGGGTGGACTCCGAAAGGCTTTCGACCTCGATAGGGGCGGGCTCCGTGCGCGTCGGCGCTGCGTCGAAGCACGCCATGAGCTGCTGCGCCATGGCGTTTATGGAGCGTACGGTCGAGAGGTCGGTGTTGACGCAGAGCATACCGACGATCTCGTCATCCTCGCGGATAAAGAACGTCGCGGACTCCAGCGTCTTGCCTCCGGCGCCGCGGCCCTCGTAGCCCGTAATAAACGGCAGGTCGCGATACTTGGGGTCGTGCATGATCTTGAGCGCCAGATCGGTGGCGGGACCGCCGACCTTACGGCCGCTCACAATGCCGTTGCGAATATCGACGATGGCGTGGTCGGGATCCGAGAAATCGTGCAGCACGATCTCGCTGTTCTTACCGAGTATCTGCTCCAGGAAATCGACCATCGGCAAAAAGCGGCGTACGGTCTCGTTCACGGGCAACTCCTTTGGGTGAAATCGGAAATGTTCATAACAATTTTTTCTCATGGTAACACGGTGTCTATTGACTCGCATA
>DAWCEJ010000157.1:0-10644 GCA_052274955.1 Collinsella sp. | reverse complement strand
GATGTGTATAAGAGACAGCTATGGCACCAACTAACGTGGGCTACTCGCTCAAAGAGGCAATGAGCCACTTCTTCCGTAACTGGACCACCTCGCTCGGCGCCGTCATCACGATTTTCCTTTCGCTGTTTATCATCGGCCTGTTCATTATGGGCTCCGCGATGCTGAACTCCGTGATCGGCACCGTCGAGGATCAGGTTGTCATCAACGCGTTCATTAGCGATGACGCCGATCAGGCCGATGTTCAGGCTTTTGAGGCCGAGCTTAAGACGTGGAATAACGTCAAGTCCGTGACCTATAAGGACAAGGACGACGCGCTGGCCGAGTATACGAGCAAGATGTCGGGCAACGCCGACGCCACCATGAGCGCGCTCGATGGCCAGAACCCGCTGCCGGCTTCGTTTGCAATTGAGATGGACGATCCGTCCAAGGTCGAAAGCACGGCCCAGAAGCTCAAGAAGAACGCCGACTTCCAGAAGATCGCGGATGACGGCGACGTCAACGCGAGCGTGCTGTACGGCCAGGAGGAAGTGAGCCGCCTGTTCCAGGTGACCAACTACATCCGCATCGCCGCCGTGGTGCTCGTTGGCCTTCTGACCTTTATCGCATTCATCTTCATCAACAACACGATTCGCCTGTCCATCACGGCGCGTCGCCGTGAGATTGCGATTATGCGTCTGGTCGGCGCCAGCAACGGCTTCATTCGCGGCCCGTTTATCACCGAGGGCGTACTGCAGGCCATTTTGGGCTCGCTGCTTTCCATCGGCGTTCTGGAGCTGCTGCGCAATCTGATGATTCCGCGTTTGCAGGAGAGCATCGGCTGGATGTCGTTTGCCCTGCCGATGCAGTACTACCTGGTGACCTATGCTGCGCTGATTCTGGTCGGTGTGATTATCGGTCTCTTTGGTTCTGCCATAGCCATGCGCCGCTACCTGCGCGTGTAGGCATGCCTGGAATTCATCCCTTCCAACGGGTCGTCTCTTATGGGGCGGCCCGTTTTTTGATCCCAAGGGAACGGCAGGAAAGCGAATCATTTGGGTAGACTCTTTGGAGTTCGTCATCGATAGCAAGGAGGCGCCATGGGGCGCAATAACAAGCATAGGCGTGGAGCTCGCAATAAGCGCGGGCCGGTGCGCAGCGAACGCCGTCCGAGCCTGACCGGGCGCGTGCAGCTCCATGAGCATGGCGCCTATGTCATAACCGAGAGCGGCGACTACAAGGTCATGGGCCGCGGTAAGCGCGAGATCATGGATGGCGATACCGTTGCCGTGAGCATTAAGAACAGCCCGCACGGTGAGCGGTGCGCCGTGATCGAAGGCGTGGTTGAGCGCGCAGCCATAAGCGTGGTGGGTACGTACCAGACCGCTGGTCCGCTCGGTGTGATCGAGCCGCTCGATTCGCGCCTGAAGGCTGACTTCTTCATTCTGCCCGAGGATACCTCGGCGGATCGTCTGGGCGTTCACCCGGGTGATGCCGTTGTCGCGCGCATTTTGACCTACCCGACGCGCCTGGAATCAGGCACCGTGACGATCGAACGCCGCATTGGCGGAGATGACGCGCCGGATTTGGGCGTTCAGTATGTGATGGCGCGTTACGGCTATACCGATAGCTATCCCGAGGCCGCGCTGGACGAGGCCGAGGGGCTTTCGCTCGATGTGTCCGCGGCGCTTAAGGACCCGCTCCGCCGCGATCTGCGCGACCGCTTTGTCATCACGATCGACCCGGTCGACGCGCGCGACTTTGACGATGCCATTTCGCTTGAGCGCACGCCCGAGGGTGGCTACAAGCTGGGTGTGCATATCGCTGACGTTTCTCACTATGTGGCTTGGGACGGGCATATCGATCTTGAGGCTCGCCATCGTACGACATCGGTGTATCTGGCCGATCGCGTGCTTCCCATGCTGCCCGAACGCCTGTCCTGTGACCTGTGCTCGCTTCGCCCTGACGAGGACCGTCTTGCGTTTACCGTCGATATCGAGCTCGATGCGCAGGGTCGCGTGCGGCATTACGATCCGTACCCCAGCGTGATTCGCTCGCGTGTGCGTATGGACTATGACGGCGCCGAGGCGCTGCTGGTGCGCGCCGGCGCGGTGGAGTATGGGGTGCTGGAGGGTGCGGCCGAGGATGTTGCGGCTGCTGAGGCCTCGCGCGAGGAGGCGCTTGAGCGCGGTCTTGCGTGCGAGAAGGCCGCCCGCGGCTGCAACGTCGACCTCGGCAATTTCCTTGTCGCCGCCAACGAACTCGCCGAACTTCGCCGTCGTATTCGTCGCGTCCGCGGCTCAGTCGATTTTGACACGGCCGAGATTCGCGCTCTATTGGACGAGGACGGAGTGCCCGTGCAGATTGTGGCGCGTGAGCGTTCGTGTGCCACGTCGCTTATCGAGGAAGCCATGCTGCTCGCCAACGAGTGCGTTGCAGAGTGGCTGGCAGACCGTGATATCGAGGCTTGCTATCGCGTGCATGAGGATCCGAGCCCCGATAGCCTGCACGGTGCCGCCGTTGCGCTGGCGCAGCTGGGCATCATCGACGATCGCCGTGCTGCCGGTATTGCCCTGGGGAGTCCCGATGAGCTGCAGGCTGCAGTTGATGCTGCCGCCGGTACGGCCAACGCACCGCTCGTCAACACGCTGCTTCTGCGCAGCATGCAGCGCGCGCTGTACAAGCCGCGCAACGAGGGCCACTTTGCGCTCGCCGCGCCGTGCTACTGCCACTTTACGAGTCCCATCCGTCGCTACCCCGATCTGGTGGTGCACCGCGTGCTCAAACTGCAGTTGGCCTATGAGCAGCTCGGCGGCAAGGACGCCTTGGTCCGTACGCCGCGGCTGATCGGCAAGGGGCGCGAGTCGCTGCCGCGCATTCTGCCGCAGATTTGCCGTGCGTGCAGCGATGCGGAGCGTGCGGCCGATGCCGCCAGCCATGCGACGCAAAAGATCAAGATTGCCCAGTACTATGAGGATCGCCTGGGCGAGCGCTATGCCGGAACGGTCTCATGGGTCAGCAGCATGGGCCTCTTTGTGCGCTTGGACCTGACGCAGGTCGAAGGCTTGGTTTCGATCAAGAGTCTGGGCAACGAGTGGTTCGAGTTCGACGAGGATGCGCTTACGCTGACGGGCGCCGACACGGGGACTCGCTATGAACTGGGCCAGCGCGTGATTATCGAGGTCTCGCGCGTCAATACCACGCGTGGGCACTTGGACTTTAAGCTTATCCATTAGCCAAATCTCGACTCATGGCGGGAGAGCGGAGGGCGGTCTTTCGGGGCCGCCCTCCGCATTTGGATCATGGCTACCTTGCCGTCTGCTCGGCCGCCCGCTTACCTGCTATTCGAGAGGTAAAACCTACCAAAATAAACCTGTCCCTTTTTGGCAGGTTTACAAGAAAGCGGGGATGAGATGGCGACGGTGTATGGTTATGCGCGGGTGAGTTCGCGCGATCAGAATCTAAATCGGCAGCTGGATGCGCTGGGCGCCTATGGCGTGGGCTCGGCGAATATTTATGCCGACCATGCGAGCGGCAAGGACTTCGATCGCCCGCGGTATCGCGAGCTGCTGCACATCCTGGGAGACGGGGACG
Organism: Collinsella sp.; assembly: GCA_052274955.1. GTDB lineage: Bacteria > Actinomycetota > Coriobacteriia > Coriobacteriales > Coriobacteriaceae > Collinsella. Next base: position 7,074 of record DAWCEJ010000157.1, on the reverse strand, counting down.
TGCTGGTGGTGCTTTCTATCGACCGACTTGGCCGTAATTACTCCGAGATTCTTGAGGAATGGCGACGCATTACCAAGGAGCTCGGGGTTGCCATTGTGGTGTTGGACATGCCATTGCTTGACACGCGCGCCAGGGCCAGCGGCGCGCCGGATGTGACCAATACCCTGATTGCCGATATTGTGCTACAACTGCTGAGCTACGTGGCGCAGGTGGAGCGCGAGAATATTCATCGGCGCCAAGCGGAGGGGATTGCAGCGGCGCGGGCGCGAGGGGTCCGTTTCGGTCGACCTCGCAAGCCGTGCCCTCCTCAGTTTGAGCTGGTACGCGATAGCTATGAGGCAGGCGATATTACCCGCAGCCAGGCAGCAAAGTGCCTGGGCGTGTGCGTGGGGACGTTCGATCGCTGGATGCGCGAGGCGGGGTAGGGGTTTGCGCCGCTTTGGCGCTTCCTGTTGCGATTCAAATTTTGATACGCTGACGATGTCATTTGGGGCTACACTCGCTGATATTCAAAAAAGGAGGTAGGCCCTTGGCGCGCGTAAAACAAATAATCGGATGGACCGCGATCGTTCTGTTTACTGCAACGCTGGCGGGCATCTGGGTGCTGACGGAGCAAAATGCGGTGGAGACGTCGTTGCTGAGCGAGTCCACCGCGCGTGTGGTGGAGGGTCAAGCTACGGGCGTACAGGCTGCCGATGTCGCGGGTGAAGCTCAGACCGAGAACGGGATGACCGGGGGCACCGATTCGGCTGCTTCGAATGTCCGGTCTGGCCGACTTGCTTCCATTCGCATGTGGGTGGGCACGAACGTCCGTCGCGTTGCCCATACCGTAGAGTTTTTCTTCGTCGGATTGTTCGCCTCGGTGGTCGTGGTTTGCTTTTCCAGGCGTCCGTGGAGCGTATGCTCCCGTTGCGTGCCCGTGTTGCTCTTTTGCGCCGTCTGCTCCGTTGGCGATCAGGTGCATAAGATCTTTGTTCCCGGCAGGCATTTCGACGTTATCGATTTAGGATTCGATGCTGCGGGCTATGTTACCGCGATGCTGTTGGTATTGCTGGCAGCGGTGTTGGTGCGCCATGCGACTCGGCCGATCGGCGCCCATGCGAGGCGCTAGCCGGTAACAAGCCCGTTTTTGATAATGCGACCTTGTTGAATTATTTTGTGTCGCGCGTATTTCCGAGCGGTCGGATTTGAGGGGCGAGCGGTAGAACGCTCGCCCTTGTGCGCCACGATGCGGCACAATGTACCGTAAAAGCTGTTTATATCCGGTACGAATCGTTCGTTGGTCTTTAATTCTTCTCAACGGAGGTGTTTGAGATGGCAAACGGATTGCTTTTGCGGCTTCGCGAGCGTGAGCTCAGCGCGAGCCCGGCGGAACGCAATGTCATCGCATATGTAAGCGCTCATCCGCACGAGGTGGTCGGGCTGTCCGTCCGCGGTCTTGCCGATGCCACGTTCTCCTCGCCCTCGAGCATTTTGCGCTTTTGCAAGCGCTTGGGTTTTGCGGGCTACAAGGAGTTCCAGCGCGAACTGATTGCCGAGCTGGCGCTCTTGGGTGACAAGAAAGACGTTGCCCTCGAGGACATCTCCATGGATGACAGCGTCGAACGTATCGTGGGGAAGGTGATGAAAAGCAACGTGCGCACGATCGAAGCGACGGCGCGAACGCTCGATTACACCGTCTTGGAGCGATGTGCGGCCTATCTTAAGCGGGCACGCGCGGTCAATCTGTTCGGTATCGGTGCCTCTCGTTTGGTCGCGCACGATCTGGCGCAAAAGCTCATGCGTGTCGACAAGGAGTGCCATCTGTACGACGACTGGCACGATCAGCTCTTGTGTGCCAAGAACATGCATGAGGGCGATATGGCAATCGCCTTTAGCTACTCGGGCTTGACGCAAGAGGTGCTGGACTGCACCGCCGAGGCTCAACGTCACAACTGTCCCGTTGTGGCCGTTACCAAAGTAGATGGATCATCCAAGCTTGCCACCGTGGCCGATGCCGTGCTCGGCGTCGCCGCGAGTGAACCCTTGGTCCGCAGCGGTGCCATGGCTTCGCGTATGGCCCAGCTTATGGTTGTCGATGCCCTGTACGCTGCTTACGTTGCCAGCGACTACGAACGGGCGACGCATGTCATTAAGCAAAACTACATCGAGAAACAGGAAAGATGAGGTGAATGAAATGCTCGATTTAACAAAATTCACGACCGAACAGCGTAATCAAAGGTCAATGGACCTCGATACGATGACATCGCTGCAAATCGTCACGACGATGAACGATGAGGATCTTCGTGCCGTCCAGTCGGTCACAAAAGTGCTGCCCCAGGTTGCCACAGCAATCGACTGGGCTGCTGAGGCACTCGAGCGCGGCGGGCGCGTCTTTTACATGGGCGCAGGCACCAGCGGTCGTCTGGGCGTACTCGACGCTTCGGAGTGTCCGCCCACGTTTGGTGTGTCACCCGATCTGATTGTCGGGCTCATTGCCGGAGGCGAGACGGCGTTTATCAAGGCTGTCGAAGGTGCCGAAGACAGCGAGGAACTTGGCGCGAGCGACCTGCGGGAGCGTGGACTCTCGGACAAGGATCTTGTCGTTGGCCTGGCGGCAAGCGGCCGTACTCCCTATGTGGTGGGCGGCCTTGTGTACGCCAAGGCAACTGGGTGCAAGACCATTGCAATTGCCTGCAACCAAGGGTCGAAGATCGGGGAGAGCGCAGATCTTGCCATTGAACCCGTGCCCGGTCCCGAGGTGCTGACCGGCTCAACGAGGCTCAAGGCGGGAACGGTTCAAAAGCTCATTCTCAACATGATTTCGACCGGTGCCATGGTCAAGATCGGCAAGGTATACCAAAACCTGATGGTCGATGTGCAGCAGACGAACGAGAAGTTGGTGGTGCGCGGCCAGAACATCGTGATGGAGGCGACCGGCTGCACGCGCGAGCGCGCTATTCAGGCGCTTGCAGATGCCGGCGGCCACGTAAAAACCGCTATTGTCTCGGTACTGCTGGACTGCGATGCCGAGCAGGCTGCGGTAGCTCTTGAGCGAGCGCGAGGCCATGTCCGTGCTGCGGTGAGTGCCCATGAGAAGAGCGATGCCGATGCCCAATAGGTGCGCGGCGTGAGCTGATATGACATCCAGACGAGATACCCAATACAAGGAGGAGTTATGACGAACAAAGAGCTGGCTCAAAAGCTGCTGGACCTTTTGGGCGGTAAAGACAACGTGCTGGCAAACGCGGCGTGCATGACGCGCCTGCGCGTGACCGTCAAAGACACGGGCAGCGTCGACGCGGAGGGCATTAAGGCACTCGACGGCGTGATGGGCCTGGTCGAGGACGACACGATGCAGATCGTGCTGGGTCCGGGCAAGGTGAATAAGGTGCTCGAGGAGTTCTCCAAGCTCACCGGCCTTGCGAAAGGCGTTGCCGACGAGAGCGTGGTTGACGCTGCGGCCACAAACAAGGCCGCGCAGAAGGCAAAGTACGAGTCCAAGCCGGTTCAGGCCTTCCTCAAGAAGATTTCCAATGTCTTCGTTGCCCTGCTTCCCGGCATCATTGCGGCTGGCCTCATCAACGGTATCTGCAACGTCATTAACGTCTCGACGGCAGGCGCGCTTGCAGGCGAGTGGTGGTACCAGGGCATTCGTTCCATGGGCTGGGCCCTGTTTGCCTATCTGCCCATCTTGGTGGGCTATAACGCGGCACGTGAGTTTGGCGGCTCCGCTGCGCTGGGCGGCATCGCCGGCATGATGTGTATTGCCAACAGTGCCATGCCCCTGCTTGCGCCTGGTGCGGCTGATCCTGCCGCTGCCATTCTGCTGCCGCTCACCAATGCGCAGTACAACCCCGCAGCGGGCGGCATGATCGCGGCTCTTATCGCTGGCGCATTTTTTGCCTGGATGGAGCGTCAGATTCGCAAAGTTATGCCCAACGCACTCGACACGTTCTTGTCCCCGCTGCTGGTGCTCATCATCGGCGCCTTTGCTCTGATGCTCGTCATCCAGCCGGTTGGCGCATGGCTGACGACTGCCATCTTTAGCGTTTTGACCTTTATCTTCGAGAAGCTGGGCGTCCTGGGCGGCTATATCCTGTCGGCAGGCTTCTTGCCGCTGGTTTCCGTCGGCCTGCATCAGGCGCTCACGCCGATCCACGCTATGCTCAACGATCCCGACGGCGCTACCAAGGGCATCAATTACCTGCTCCCCATCCTTATGATGGCTGGCGGCGGCCAGGTCGGTTCCGGTTTGGCGCTGTACTTTAAGACCAAGAACGCCAAGCTCAAGAAGTACGTCGCAGAGTCCATTCCCGTTGGAATCCTGGGTGTGGGCGAGCCCCTGATGTATGCCGTTACGCTGCCGCTCGTTCGTCCGTTTGTGACGGCCTGCCTGGGTGCCGGATTTGGCGGCGCGCTCGCGGCGCTGCTTCACATCGGCACGGTTTCTCAGGGCGTTTCCGGTCTGTTTGGCCTGCTGATCGTCGTTCCTGGCCAGCAGCTCGGCTACGTTGCCGCTATGCTGCTTGCCTATGCCGCCGGCTTTGTCCTGACGTGGTTCTTTGGCGTCGACGAGCAGAAGATCAATGAGTTCTTTGGCGAGTAGTTTGATATCGCGAGCCGTGTTGCTCGGGGTTCGCGGCGCGCGGCAGATTTCTTGATGCTATGGTTGTGCCGGCGGGGCTAACTGCTCCGCCGGCCTTTTTTAAAGGAGCGTTGTAGCGTGAAAACGGGTATTTCGATTTATCTTTCCAGCCCTTTGCAGGATATTGAGCGGACGATTGAGCGTGGTGCCGCGGCGGGTGCGCGCTACGCGTTCACCTCACTGCATATTCCCGAGGATGGGGGAGCGGCGTATGCCGATAAGGTCCGTCATGTGCTGTCGCTGCTCTCCGCCCGCGGCATTGCGCTCACTGCCGATGTGGGGCCTCGCACGTGCGATTTGCTCGGGCTTGAGCGCATCGAGGACCTGCGCGATCTGGGGTTGGAATACCTTCGTTTGGACTATGGCTTTAGCGCCCAGCGGGTCGCGGAGCTGTCCGGTGTATTTCGCATTGTGGTCAATGCATCGACGGTGAGTTCTGTTGAAATCGCATCGTGGCGTGAGGCCGGTGCCGATGTGACTCGTTTTGCCGCCTGCCACAATTTTTACCCCAAGCCTTATACCGGTTTAGCTCTGGAGGACATTGCTCGGGTGAATCTTCGTCTTGCGGCGCTTGGATTCGAAATCATGGCTTTTGTGCCGGGTGATGCCAACGTTCGCGGGCCGGTATTCGAGGGACTGCCGACGGTCGAGGCGCAGCGCGGTCGCGCGTCAAAGGTTGCTCTCAATATGCTTGAGCTTGCACATGGCGCCGATTGCGACATTGTGTTGGTCGGCGACCCCGATCTTTCCGATGCGGGCTGGACGCAGTTTGCTCATGTTTCCGCCGGATACGTGGACCTGCAATGCGAGCTTGAGCCCGGTTATGCCTATGTACGTGGGCAGATTCATCACGACCGACCCGATTCGAGCACCCTCATCTTTAGGTCTCAGGAGTCGCGTACGACGCTTAAGCCGGATTCCGTGCCGATGGATGCCGGTGCCGGCCTGTCACGAAAGACGGGGTCGATCGCTGTGAGCAATAGCGGCTATGGGCGCTACGAAGGCGAGCTTGAGATTGCGCGGGTCGATCTTCCCGGTGACGAGCGCATGAACGTTGCGGGTCATATCACGCCCGAGGCAATGGAGCTGCTGCCGTTCATCAAACGCGGATTCGGGGTACGGTTCGTTTAGCGTGTGACCCGTGGGCTACAATTGGCCCATCATGCGAAGGCGCCTCGTGTGGCGTGTGCCTGCGTTGGCCGATCTATATTCGGAGGATTTCCATGACCGTACTGTTTGTTGAATATCCCAAGTGCTCGACCTGTAAGAAGGCCAAGGCATGGCTGGACGAACACGGAGTAGAGTATATCGACCGCGATATCGTTTTGGACAATCCCACGGCTGATGAGCTTGCGACCTGGATTGCTCGTTCGGGACTGCCGGTGCGGCGCTTCTTTAATTCGTCGGGCATGAAATATCGAGAGCTGGGCCTGAAGGCGCGTCTAGATGCGGGCATGACGGATCGGGAGTGCTACGAGCTGCTGGCGACCGACGGCATGCTGGTTAAGCGTCCGCTGTTGGTGGGCGACGACTTTGCGATTCCCGGCTTTAGGGAATCGGCGTGGGTCGAGGCGTTGCTGTAGCGGCTGCGGAAAGTGCGACCCGTTTTGAGTGCTCAGGGTGGGACGTGTTTTCCATCGGCGGGCTCGCTCGGCTCAATCCTCGAGCTGTGCCCATTCGTGCGGATTGTAGACCTTTACGTGCTTGTTGGGCTTGCCGCTCCAGTACTCCTCGTCCATAAAGGGCAGATATGCCTGAACACCGGGGCAGATAAAGGGAATCCGCTGCTGTTGCAGTCGCTCGCGCTGTCGCTGCTCCAGGTGCGCCTCGGATATGACAGTCGGCATACCGGACAGCTCGACGAGGCTTGCCTGGATTCGCTTAAGGTCGGGGAGTCCCGCGTGCCATGACATCCGCATGATCAAAAAGGATGCACGGCGGTATTTTGCCTGCATCACCGTGATGGCGGGGCGCAGAGTGGGATGGATTTTGTCCCGTTCGGGCCAAAGGTCAGCAGTGATCTCGAGGCCCAGGGTCTCCCATAGGTAATCAAGCTCTTCGTCCATGGCGCCTCGATATCTACGTGATCATTGATACTTCGATTGTGTTGCCTGGTGCTATCGTTTTCGCGGTAGAATCTGCCAACGGTTGACGGCTACCGCTCGCGGCGTTTTGCCCTTCGTGTGCAGCGGTCGACTTCACAGGTCCTTCACGTGTTGGCCGTATTTGACTGAATTTCAAAAAAGTCAAAATTGGGGCTTGCGTCACGGCCGGACTTCCCGTATATTTCTTTCTTGCGCAAAGGCACAGCCGAGCGCAGCGATGCAGTCATTGGGATGTCGTCTAATGGCAGGACAGCGGATTCTGGTTCCGTCAATGGGGGTTCGACTCCCTCCATCCCAGCCATTGCATTTGCTACATATGGCCCGTTCGTCTAGCGGTTTAGG
>DAWCEJ010000156.1:0-9423 GCA_052274955.1 Collinsella sp. | reverse complement strand
CATGGACCAGGAGCCCATCTGCATCGCCTATGCCGCGCAGAAAATCTGCGAACAGGGGCTATCCAACGCACTCGTCCTGCCCCGAGGCGCCGCATCGCTGCCACAGCTGTTTGCCGCAGGCGAGCTCGATGCCATCACCATTAACTTTCCCACGCCGCAGCCCAAGGCCAAGTACGCTAAAAAACGACTCGTCCATGTCGACCATCTGATGCTCTACCGCCCGCTCTTTTCAGCCGGCGCTACCGTCACACTGCGCACCGATAGCAAGCCGTTGCGCGATTACGCCCTGGGACAGTTTGCCGCGGCCGGCTACGATACGCTTTGGGTAAGCGACGACGTCCGCCGCGACCATCCCGAGCATCCCGAGACCGAGTACGAGCGCCGCACGCGCGAGATGGGTGCCGCCGTCTATGGCATTTGCGCCACACCTGGAGCGCAGCCCAGCGATGAACAGCTCGCGGCGGGCCGCGCGCAGGAGCAAAGCCTAGCCTGCTACCTGCCCGATAACCTCGATGAGCTCGCCTATGTGCCTCTGGGCATGGAAGAGGCCGTCGAGAACTTTAGAAACCGTGCCCGCAAGGGCAAGAAGCGTCTACCGCAAGAGTCCCAGGGGCCTCTGATGGTCGCAGCTTCGGCAAACAAGCGCAAATAGGCGCCAGCAAACGTCCCTCAACTCTAAGTGAGTAGACTTTTTTGCAATAGCCAAGCACAACCCGCATAACCAATACTAAAACCGCAGGTAGAGCCCTTGCGCAAAAGCCATGTGCTCGCGATATTGCAAAAAGTCTACTCACTTAGCTGGCAACTGCACCAAACGGCTGGGCAGAACGCCCATTTCCTGCATTTTCTTGCCTGCGAACGCATCGATGCGACGCTACGCCATAATAGTTGGCGGACAATCGCGAGAGAAAGCAAACACATGGCACAGACCACGACAGATACCGCCGTCAGCACCGTCTCCGGCGCCGGGGCCGCCAGCTCATTCTCGGGCGGCACGGGAACCGAAGCCGAGTTCGGCTCGCTCGGCGCGCTCTCCCCCACCTGGTGGGAGCCCGAGGACGGCAGCGAGCCCGAACCATGGCTCACGCCCGACCAGGCCTTCGAACGCTTCTTTGAATGGACGAGCGATCGCGGCATTGAGCTGTGGGATCACCAAGAAGAGGCCCTCATGGACCTGGCAGCCGGCGATCACGTCATTCTGGGCACTCCGACCGGATCGGGTAAATCGCTCGTCGCGCTGGGCATGCTCTTTATGGGCATGGCGCAGGGCAAGCGCTGTTATTACACGGCCCCCATCAAGGCTCTGGTCAGTGAAAAGTTTTTCGATCTGGTACAGGTGCTCGGCCGCGATAACGTCGGTATGATCACCGGCGACACGCATATCAACACCAAGGCACCCGTCATCTGCTGCACGGCAGAGATCCTTGCCAACGACGCGCTGCGCGAGGGCGAAGATGCCGATGTTGGCTGCGTCGCCATGGACGAGTTCCACTACTTTGCCGACCCCGATCGCGGCTGGGCCTGGCAGGTACCGCTGCTCACCCTGCCTCACACGCAATTCATGCTCATGAGCGCCACGCTCGGCGATGTCACTGCCATCGCCGCCTCACTCGAGGAACACACCGGCGCTACCTGCGACTTGGTCGTCGATGCCCCGCGCCCCGTGCCGCTGAGCTACGACTATGTGACGACCTCGCTCGAAGGCACGGTCGAGCTCGCCATGCGCCGCGGCGAGGCCCCGCTCTATATCGTGCACTTTAGCCAGGATGCCGCCCTTGCGACGGCACAGTCGCTCGCCAATTTTGGCATCGCCAGCAAAGAGCAGCGCGAAGCCATCAAAGAAGCGGCAAAGGGGACAAGCTTCTCGACGGCCTTCGGCAAGATCCTCAAGCGCTTGCTCGGCTGCGGCGTCGGCGTGCACCATGCTGGCATGTTGCCGCGCTATCGCCTGTTGGTCGAGCGCTTGGCGCAGCAGGGCCTGCTGCCCGTCATCTGCGGTACCGATACGCTCGGCGTCGGCATCAACGTACCCATCCACACCGTGGTGCTCACCGCGCTCACCAAGTTCGACGGTTACAAGATGCGTCGCCTGCGCGCCCGTGAGTTTCATCAGATCGCTGGTCGCGCCGGTCGCTCGGGCTTCGATACCGAGGGCATGGTGATCGCCGAGGCACCCGAGCACGAGATCGAGAATGCCAAGCTTATGGCCAAGGCGGGCGACGACCCCAAAAAACTCCGCAAGATTAAAAAGAAGAAGGCCCCCGAGGGCTTTGTCACCTGGAACAAGCAGACCTTTGAGCGCCTGATCGAGACGCAGCCCGAGACGCTCAAGCCGCGCCTGCGCATCACGCACTCCATGGTGATTAGCGTGGTCGAGCAGGGCGGCGATGCCCGAGCCCGCGTGCACGACCTCATCGAGACGAGTCTGCAGACTCCCGAGGAAAAGGCCAAGCTCGAGGTTCGCGCCGACGAAATCTTCGCCACGCTCATCGATTCCGGCGTCGTCGTTCGCACCGAGGTGCCGCCCGCACCCGACGCCCCGACTGACGCCGCACCAGACATCGACTATGCACTGACGGTTGATCTGCCCGAGGACTTCGCGCTCGACCAGCCGCTCTCGCCGTTTTTGCTTGCCGCATTGGAGCTGCTCGATCCCGAGAGCGAGACCTATACCATGGATCTAATCTCAATGGTCGAGGCAACGCTCGAAGATCCCAAGCAAGTGCTGCGTGCACAGGAACGTGCCGCACGCGATCGCGCTATGGCCGAGATGAAAGCCGACGGCGTCGAATATGAGGAACGCTTGGAGCGCATCCAGGATGTCACCTACGAAAAGCCGCTCGAGGATTTGCTCGATGCCGCCTTCGACAAGTACTGCCAGGAAGTACCTTGGGCCAACGACTACCAGCTCTCGCCCAAGAGCGTCCTGCGCGACATGTTGGAGAGCGCGAGCGACTTTAAGGGCTATATCCAAAAGCTCGGCATCGCCCGCTCCGAGGGCATTCTGCTGCGCTACCTAGCCGAGGCCTACCGCTCCCTCGATCGCACCGTGCCCATTGAGAAGCGCGATGAGCGCTTGCGCGACATCATTTCGTGGCTCGGCTTTGTGGTACGCTCGGTCGACTCGAGCCTGGTGGACGAGTGGGAGAACGCCGGCAACCCGGCGGCCCTCGACGCCGCGCCGCCGCAGGGCATCGACGAGGTCGTTGCGGACCGTCGCGGCTGCACGCTGCTGGTGCGCAACGCACTCTTCCGCCGCGTGACCCTTGCCGCCCGCGAGCACGTTCGCGACCTGGGCGAACTCGACGAGGACTGGGGCATGAGCGAGGTCCGCTGGCAAAAGGCGCTCGATGCCTACCATGAGCAGCACGAGGAAATCCTCACCGACGGAGATGCCCGCAGCGCCGCGATGTTTACCATCGACGGGAGCGACGAGAAGACCGATCACGTGTGGCACGTGCACCAGATTTTTGCCGACGAGGATGGCGACCACGACTTTGGCATCATGGGCGATGTCGACCTGGATGCCACGCAAGACGGCGGCGAGGTCATCTTCAAAAACTACCGCGTCGGCTTTATCGAGGACCTGCTCGAGGACTAGCCGTACATACTGGAACGAAGCGGGGCCGTTGGCAGTATCGCCAGCGGCCCCGCTTTTGCACTATACGCTATCCCCTACTCGGCATCCTCGACCTCATACGAATCCGCCTCGGCGGGCTCATCGTTTGCCCCTGTCGCAGCCCCGCGCGCCTCGTCAAACGCCGCCTTCATGGTCTTGTTGCCCCAGGTGAGCTTGCGAATGGTAAGATCGTCGGCCTTCTTGTTGGCTAGACGTAAATTGTTCTCGGAGGACAGCAATGCCTCCTTGGTTTTCTGCAGATGGCTAATCGTCTTGTCAATCTCCTCGATCGCCGTCTGGAACTTACGGCTCGCAAGCTCATAGTTGCGGCCGAAGTCGTTCTTGAACTTCTCCATCTTGGCCTCGAAGTTCGTGACGTCGATGTTCTGCTGCTTGTACTCCGCCAGCTCCTGCTTATAGCGCAGCGAACCCATGGCGGCGTTGCGCAGCAGCGTGATCATGGGAATGAAGAACTGCGGGCGGATCACGTACATCTTCTCATAGCGGTAACTCACGTCGACTATCCCTGCGTTATAGAGCTCGCTTTCGGGCTCGAGCAGTGTGCAGAGCACCGCGTACTCACAGCCTTTCTGGCGACGATCGTGATCGAGTTTCTTAAAGAAGTCCTCGTTTTTGTGCTTGGTCGCGGTCTCGTCGTTCTCGTTTTTCATCTCGAACATAATCGAAATGACCTCGTTACCGCTTGCGTCGCACTCGCGGAAGATAAAGTCGCCCTTGGTACCCTCGGACGCATCGTTATCTTTCTCGAAGTACGCGTTGGGAAACGCCGTCATGCGCAGACGGTTAAACTCGGTCTCGCAGTGCTGCTCGAGCGACTCGCCCACCATCTTGGTAGACAGGCGGACCTTCATGTCCTTAAGACGCTCAATCTCTTCATCCTTGTAGCGAATCAGGTCATCGCTCGCGCGCTTGGCCTGCGCAAGCTCGAGCTCGTGTGCTGCCTTGGCTTGCTCCTCGCGAGAATCGCGCACCGCCAGCTCGCTCGTCAGCTTGGCACGTGCCTCATCGCGCTCTCGTTCCGCCGCGGCGACCGCCTCTGACAGGTTCATTTTTGCCATCAGTTCCTGCTCGCGCAGCTGGGCACGCAGGCCCTCGGCCTCTTGCTCGGACTGAGCCTTTGCGGCGGAAAACTTCTCTTGCACCTTCGCGCGATAGTCAGCAAGCGCGCGCTCGGCCTCGCTGCGAGCGGCATCGAGCTCACGCTGCGACTCTGCCGCGGCAGCGGCAAGCGCCATCTCCTGGGCCTTGTCCGCCGCGGCAAGCCTGGCCTGCAGCTCGGCAATCTGAGCGTCGCGTGCAGCTAAATCGTTTTGAGCAGCGTTGCGCGCCGCCGACTCGGCAAGCTTTGCTTCGTCGTCCTTGCGTCCAAGCTGTGCACGCAGGCTGTCAATCTCACGCTGGAGCTCGGCGTTCTCCTTCTGAGCATCGGCGCGAGCCTCAACCGCCGCTCGCTGGCTTGCGCTCTCACGCTCCGCGGCAGCACCCTCGAGCTTGGCGCGCAGCTCGGCAAGCTCGGCATCGCGCCTGGCAACCTCCTGCGCCAGTTCCTGAGCCGCGGCGTTTTTCTGCTCAACGAGCTGAGCGTTGCGCTGAGACTCCGCCTCCTGCAGAGCAGCCGTCGAGCGCGAGCGCTCAAGCTCCAGTGCCTGCTCGCCCTCGCGCTGGACTGCCTTCACACGCTCATCCAGGTCGCGCGAAAACTCAGCATCGCGCACTTGTTTGACGATATCCGCATAGCCGGACGCATCGACCTTAAAAACTTCGCCGCAATGCGGGCACTTAATCTCGTTCATAGCAGCTCCTCGATGGACGCAAATTTCAACCGACTACACTCTACCGCGCCGCACGGACAAAAAAGGCGCCGCCGCCATAATGGCAACGGCGCCAAAACCACCACAAAGCCACCTGCCCCCCCTTGTGGTGGTTTGAGGGCTACAGCCTAAAGAAGCTAAGAATCTGATCGCGGCTTACGGGCTTGTAATCGTTGGCATCGAGACCGACATCGTAGCGAAAGATAGGGCGCTCGCGATCGCGGTTGCGTGCGTTGGCGCGGTCACCCCTGCTGTGGATATGCCCATGCAGCATAATGGCGCCACGTGCCTTGCCGTTCCAGCTGAGCATGGGGTAGTGGCTCATAACCAGACGATGGCCCTTGGCATAGCCGGGAGCAATCTCCAGGTAATCGCGCACGTTTTCCCAAATCTGCGGTACGTCGGAATCTTCCCAGTCGCCGTCATGGTTACCGCGGATGAGCGTCACGTTCTGGCATTCGATACGCTCGCGCAGGCGCACCGCCTCCGCCAGGGGCAAACGATAGGTAAAGTCACCCAGAATATAGAGGCGGTCGTCCGCAGCCACGCACTCATTGATGGCATCGATGACCTTGCGGTTCATCTCCTCGACCGAGTCAAACGGCCGGTCCATGTCGTGCAAGATATTCGTATCGCCCAGGTGCAGGTCGGCGGTAAACCACATCATCGTCTATGCCCTCATTTCGCAACGTGCTCAACTCGTGCTAAGTATACAGACGTAGCGATGCGGCGGTTATCCAAAGAGCCCGCCGAACAGTCCGCGGCGGCGCTTGTCTTGCTTTTTCGAAGCGTCACCCTGAGTTTTCTTGTCCTGCCGCATCTTACGGTCCTGTTCCAGCTCATCGTCATCGAGTAGCACATCCCACTCAAACGGATCATCTGCCAGATCAAACAGGTCATCGTCATCAAACATGGCAGCCTCCATTGCCGACTAGCGAGCATCCACCACGTAGAGCCCAACGCGCACCTGATGCCACGGGCTGCGCTCGGGGGCAACCTGTTGCACACGGGCCTCAAATACGTCCTCGTGGCCGTAATACATCATCAAGGACAGTGGGCCGACCTCGTTTCCCGGAACATAGCCAAGCTTGGTGTTGCCGTAATAAATCGCAACCGCCTCAGGGTCATGGGGATTATCGCGCTCGTCACACAGCGTCAGCTTATCGCCCGCTTTAAGATCGCCCAAGACCAAGGCGCCATCGGCATACTGAAATCCTGCAATGTGAAATGACAGAAGAACACGCGAAGGCTCGTACATAGCAGCTCCTCTAACGGCCGGATAAACCGGTGTGTAACCTTATTGAGAAGTCTACGGTCCCGTGCGGACACAAATACATCCTGTCTGCGTCCTTCAATCGTTTGCCTCAACGCTTGCGCGACAGAACGCTTGCAGATAAGATAGGAACACGGATGGCACCCGTTGCCGCGGGTCTTGCCAACTCCGATACACGTTTTCATCGTGAGAAGTGGCCGTCTTCGCTTACGCGGGGGCGGCTATTTCATTCGGCCGATAAACAGACCGAGTTCGATAGCCGCAATCAACAACGCCAATAACGAAATAACATCGCTTACGTTCATACCAAATCCCTTCTAAAGGGAGTTGGCCCATCCGTGCTCCATAACAGTAGTCTAACGCAAAATGCAGGTAATAGGAACACTTGTTCGTATTACCTGCGCCCTTTTCTAATGCACAAACATGCGCACGAATTTGTGCTTCCAGCTTGCGTAGGGCGCATACCGAAACGGCACGTCCAGCCAGGTTGCCTTGTTCACGATACTCTTCTTGTGGCTAAACGTATCGAAGCTCTCGCGGCCATGGTACTGTCCCATGCCGCTCGCGCCCATGCCGCCAAAGCCCATATGACTCGTAGCCAGATGCATGATGGTATCGTTAACGCAGCCGCCGCCAAAGGGCACGTAGCGCACAAAGCGCTGCTGAACCTCGCGATCCTGACTAAAGATATACAGGGCCAGCGGCGTCGGACGATCCGTAATAAACGCTTCGGCCTCGTCAAGGCTCTCAAACGTCAGCACTGGCAAAATGGGGCCGAAGATCTCCTCCTGCATCACGGCGTCATTGGGGGACACGCCGTCCAAAATCGTCGGCTCGATCTTGAGCGAGGCCTCGCGCGCGGTACCTCCCAGCACGACCTTATCGGGATCGATCAGCCCGCGCACGCGCGCAAAATGCTTGGCGTTGACAATATGACCGTAGTCCTCGTTATCGAGCGGATACTCGCCAAACATACGGCGGACCTCCTCCTTGATGAGGCCCAGCAGCTCGTCGTGCACGCGCGTATCGACCAGCAGGTAGTCGGGCGCCACGCAGGTCTGCCCCACGTTGAGCCATTTACCAAAGGCGATACGCCGTGCCGCAACCTTCAAGTTTGCCGTCGCATCCACGATGCAGGGACTCTTTCCGCCCAGCTCAAGCGTCACAGGCGTAAGGTTTTTACTTGCGCGCTCCATAACGAGTTTGCCGACCGGAACGCTACCGGTAAAGAAGATCTTGTCCCAGTGCTCATCGAGCAGCGCTTCGTTCTCGGCGCGCCCGCCCTCGACAACCGTCACCAGGCGCGGATCAAATGCCTCTTCACAGATTTGCCTGAGCACCGCGCTCGATGCCGGAGCATAGGCGCTCGGCTTGATGACCACGGTATTGCCCGCGGCAAGGGCGCCAGCGAGCGGCTCGAGCGTCAGCAAAAACGGATAGTTCCAGGGCGCCATGATGAGCGTGACGCCATAGGGCACGGTTTGCGTTTTGCACACGCTCACGGCGTTAGCGAGGTCGCACGGACGCAGGCGCGGACGACTCCATCGGGCCACATGCGCAATCTGATGTCGAATCTCGGAAAGCGATGTGCCAATCTCGCACATATAGGCCTCGTCATGCGACTTTCCCAAATCGGTCTTGAGCGCATGAGCGATATCGGCCTCGTGGGCCCGCACCGCATCGCGTAAACTCACGAGCGCGCGACGTCGAGCATCGACATCAAACGTGGCGTGCGTCTTAAAGTAGGCGCGCTGATCGCCGACGATGCGCGCAATTTCCTCGGTGTTCATGGCACCCTCCTAGTTCTCGTCCTCAAACATACCACCCGCGACGACCTCGTACATATGCTCGAGCTCCGAGCGGTCCATCAAAAGTGGAACGGGGTACAGGGGATTGGCCTCGGCATCGGCATGGGCCGCCATTTGCGGAATATCGGAGCGGCGAATACCCGAGACATATTTGGGGATTCCCAGGGCCTCGTTCATGCGGTCGACCCAATCGATAAAGGCCTCGACCGCAAGACTGTCCTGCGCGGTAGCCGGCGCAATGCCCGCCATGCGAGCAAGATCGGCAAGCTTGGGGGCGGCGGCGTCACCATAAGCGCGAAGCATGTGCGGCAGGATGATCGCGTTGGCCAAACCGTGCGGAATTCCGTATCGGCCGCCCAAACTGTGCGCGATGGCATGCACATATCCGACATAGGAGCGGGTAAACGCAACGCCCGCCTTATACGCCGCCAAAAGCATATTGCGACGCGCACGCATGTCGTCGCCATGCTCATAGGCCTCGAGCAAATTGTCGTGGATGAGCTGCACCGCCTGTCGCGCCATCTTGCGCGTATAGGGCGTGGTGCTTCGCCCGATAAACGCCTCGACGGCATGCGTCAGGGCGTCCATGCCCGTCTGCCCCGTAATGGAGGCGGGCAGACCGCGCGTAAACTCGGGGTCGTGCGCCGCAAAGCGCGGGATAAGCACAAAGTCGTTAATGGGATACTTGTAGCGCGTCTCGTCATCGGTAATTACCGCCGCAAGCGTGACCTCGCTCCCCGTGCCCGCCGTGGTGGGAACGGCGATGAGCAACGGCAGGCGACGATGAATCCGCAGCAGCCCGCGCATCTTGTTGATGGGCTTGCTTGGCTGCGCAATGCGTGCGCCCACGCCCTTGGCGCAGGCCATGGCTGATCCTCCGCCAAAACCGAT
>DAWCEJ010000155.1:0-6509 GCA_052274955.1 Collinsella sp. | reverse complement strand
GCGCCCGTATCGCCAAGGGCGCCGGCGTGACTCCCACCGAGGTCAATAGCCTTATGAAGCAGTGGGGCGAGATGAACAAGATGATGGGCCGCATGCGCTCGATGGCCAATCAGGCACAGGCCAGTGGCAAGAAGGGCAAGAAGGGTAAGAAGGGCAAAAAGATGCGCATGCCCAATATTCCCGGTCTGGATGCCATGGGCCTGGGCGGCATGGGCGGCCTGGGTACGGGCGGTCCTAAGTCCGATATGGACCTGCTGCGTCAGATGGAAGCGCAGATGCGCAATAAGAAGTAACGACTGGTTGAGTCGTGTATGGCGTAGGCCGCCTGGATGGTACTCCAGGCGGCCTACGCCGTTTGTTCGCAGGTTGTCGCATGCGCGGAAGCGTGTTGACGTCGAGGTGCTTGCCGCTAGTGGCAGCTGCAGCCCTCATGTCCGTCGTGGTCGTGATGGCCGTGGCAGCCGCAGGACTCGCCATGCTCATGGGTGTGCTCGTGGTCGTGGACATGGCAGCCGCAGGTGGCCTCGCCGGTCTGCGCGAGCGTGCCGGCAATGAGGGCCTCGACGCAGGCATCGCAGCTGCCCTGGGCGCCCGCATAGACCGTGATGCCGGCCTGGGTGAGCGCGTTGATGGCGCCTCCGCCGATACCGCCGCAGATGAGCGTGTCAACGCCACCGTTGGTAAGCAGGCCCACCAATGCGCCGTGACCGGTGCCGCCGGTGCCTACGACCTGCTCGTTGAGCACCTTGCCATCCTGGATGTCGTAGATCTTGAACTGTTCGCTGCGGCCAAAGTGCATAAAGATGTTGCCGTTGTCGTACGTCGTTGCCACCCTCATGGTGCTGACCTCCTTTGCTGTCCATGCGGCCGTTGTCGTGGTGATGGGGGAGTATGCGATATTGCCGCCCTCGATACTGAGCGCTCGCCCGTTGACCAGCGCGTTTGCCACCTTACGATGTGCTCGGCTGCAAATAGCCGCCACCGTGGCGCGCGCGATGCCCATCTGCTGTGCGACTGCCTCTTGGTTAAGGCCTTCCAGGTCGCACAGGCGCAGCACCTCGAGTTCGTCGATCGTCATGTCGATGGCGTCTCCACTGGCAAGGCCGTCGGGGGTAAAGCCGCGGTATTCGGGGATGATCCCAACGCGGCGTAATTTTTCTCGTCTTCCTGCCATACACTCTCCAAATCTGACATATGTCAACAATAGAATAGCGAACGTGCGGATTTGCGCAAGGAATTTCTGGCATATGTCAGAAAATGAGGGCTTATGTTTGGGCTGTGGGGCCGCGTGCGCCTGGGCTACAATGAATCTCGCTTGTAGGCGACTGACAGGAGGGTCAATGAGCAAAGCTGATCAACAGTTTGTATCCATGTGCCGCGACATTCTGGACCATGGCACCACCACCGAGGGCCAAAAGGTCCGTCCGGTGTGGGAGGACGGCACCCCTGCCTATACCATTAAAAACTTTGGCGTTACGGCGCGCTACGACCTGCGCGAGGAGTTCCCTGCGCTCACCCTGCGCCGCACGGCGCTTAAGTCTGCGATGGACGAGATTTTGTGGATCTATCAAAAGAAGTCCAATAACGTCCATGACCTCAACAGCCATATTTGGGATGAGTGGGCCGACGAGACCGGCTCCATCGGCAAGGCCTACGGGTACCAGATTGGCCAGAAGAGCCATTATGCCGAGGGCGATTTCGACCAGATGGACCGAGTGCTGTACGATCTTAAGCACACACCGTACAGTCGCCGCATCATGACCAACACGTATGTGTTTAGCGACCTGTCCGAGATGCACCTGTATCCGTGCGCGTACAGCGTGACCTATAACGTCACGCAGCGCCCGCAGGACGACAAGCCGACGCTCAACATGATTCTCAACCAGCGCAGCCAGGACATTTTGGCCGCGAACAACTGGAATGTGTGCCAGTACGCCATCTTGCTGATGATGGTTGCGCAGTCGATCGATATGATTCCCGGCGAGCTGCTGCATGTGATCGCCGACGCCCATATCTACGACCGTCATGTCGATATTGTCCGCGAACTTATCGAGCGTCCGCAGTTTGCGGCACCCAAGGTAACGCTCAACCCCGATGTGCATGACTTCTATGCGTTTACGACCGATGACCTGATCGTCGAGGGCTATGAGCACGGCCCGCAGGTCAAGAACATTCCCATTGCGGTGTAGGTGGTGCTCATGACGTGTAAGCTATCTGCTATCGTTGCTGTGTGTGACGATTGGGGCATTGGGTGCGAGGGCGACATGGTGGTGTCCAATCGCGCCGACATGCGCCATTTTGTGGCCTGCACCAAGGGCTGCCCGGTCATCATGGGGCGCAAGACGCTGCTGAGTTTTCCCGGTGGGCGTCCACTCAAGAACCGTCGCAATATCGTGCTTACCCGCGACGAGGATTTTGCTGTCGAGGGCGTCGACGTGGTGCATAGCATCGACGAGGCGCTCGCCGCGGTTGCCGATGAGCCCGTTGCCTGGGTGATCGGTGGCGGCGAGGTGTATCGGCAGTTTTTGCCGTATTGCGCCGAGGCCGAGGTCACGCACGACCATTGCACTCATGCCGTGGACACGTACTTTCCCGATTTGGACGCCGATCCCGCGTGGGAGATTGCGTGGCGTGGCGGTGTTGCCACGATTGCCTCGGGCGAGGGCGACGAGGGTGTCGATTATGAGTTCGTGACGTATCGTCGCGTTGAGGCGTAAATCGCCTGGCGTGAACGGTATTATCGGGTTGATTGAATGTATGGGGCGGCGCTTAGCGTCGCCTCGTTTGGTATAGATGTGCTGTAAAGAAGGGTGCGGGCAGGCTGCTATGACTGATGCCGTTGAGGTTCTGCGAATTGATTCGCTCGAGGACGAGCGGCTCGATGCCTACGTGCGACTGACCGAGCGTGAACTGCGCTGCGTGCTAGAGCCGCAAAAGGGCATCTTTATCGCCGAGAGTGCCAAGGTTATCGAGCGCGCGGTTCGCGCCGGATATGAGCCGGTGAGCTTTCTTTTGGGCGAACGCTGGCTCGACCAGATGATGCCGCTGTTTGAGCGCCTGGTTGTGCGCGAGGGCGCAGGTCCGGTTCCTGTGTTCGTGGCTTCCATGGAACTCATGGAGCAGCTGACGGGCTTTAACGTGACGCGCGGTGCGCTCGCGGCGTTTCGTCGCCCGCGGCAGATTCCGGTTGATGAGTTCTTGGGTGGCGTCGTTGAGGCGGCGGGGGAGCGCCCGGTGCGCGTGTGCGTGCTCGAGGGTATTGTCGACCACACGAACGTGGGTGCGATTTTCCGCTCGGCCGCCGCGCTCAATGTCGACGGTATTTTGGTCAGTCCGACGTGCTGCGACCCGCTGTACCGTCGCTCGGCCCGCGTGAGCATGGGCACGGTGTTTCAGGTGCCGTGGACGCGTATTGGCAGCGAGGCTCGTGTGTGGCCGCACGATGGCCTGGCGGCACTGCACGAAGCCGGTTTTTCGTGCGCTGCGATGGCACTGACGGACGACTCCGTTTCGCTGGACGATTCTGCGCTGCAGGAGGTTGATCGCCTGGCGATCTTTATGGGCACCGAGGGTGCCGGCCTGGGCGCCAAGACTATCGCGGGCTGCGACCGAGCCGTGCGTATTCCGATGGCGCACGGGGTCGATTCGCTCAACGTGGCCGCGGCGAGTGCCGTCGCCTTTTGGCAGCTGTGCCCGCACGTGAGCAACGAGTATCACTACCAGCCGGGGCTGTATCACTAGGCAGATAGTTTGCACCGGGCTCTGACTCGGGGTGTTTCGGTCGACGTCGGTCGGTGCTAAGCTGCTATTAGCTTAGGTCTTTAATTACTGTTTTGTCGGTTGACGTACGCTTTTGGGGAGGGCGTGTGGCTAAGAAATCTACGGCTATCGATGTAACGCAGGGTGTTATTTGGCAGCAGCTGCTTTCGCTGTGCGTTCCCATCTTTTTTAGTTCGTTTTTTCAGCAGGCCTACACGCTTATCGGTACCTATATCGTCGGTCAGTTTGGCGGCAAGCTCGCGCTAGGTGGCATTCAAGCTACGATGGTGCTCACCGAGCTCTGCATTGGCTTTTGCGTTGGCGTCGGCGCCGGCTGCGCGGTCATTACCGGTCAGTATTTTGGTCAGCACGATGATGAGCGACTGAGTCGTTCGGTCCATACAGCCATGACGCTCGCGCTGGTGGGCGGTATCGTTTTCTCGATTCTTGGCATAGTGTTCGTTGAGCCCATGCTGGTGCTTATGAACACGCCGCATGAACTATTGGCCGAGGGCGTGGCCTATGCTCGCTGTTATTTTGCCGCGATGGTTGCGGCACTGCTGCTTAATATGGGAACCGCACTGCTGCGTGCCGTGGGCGACACGCGCGGCCCCGCTGTGATCATTGCCTCTGGCTGCCTGGTTAACGTGGTGCTGGATATCATCTTTGTCGCTGTGTTGCATATGGAGGCGCTGGGCTGCGGCATCGCAGTGGCGCTGACCATTTGCTCCAATGCAACGATGATCGTGTTGCGCATGATGCGCGCTCCGGGCGCATGGCGTCTTTCGCTGTCTAAGCTCGGCATCGATCGCGGTATTTGCAAGAGTATGATCTCGTGTGGTCTGCCACTCGGTTTTCAATCGGCTGCCTATTCGATCTCGAACGTGCTGATCCAGGTGTCGGTTAATTCGTTTGGCGCCGATGTCACGACTGCTTGGGGTCTATCTGGGCGCCTGGATGGCATTATCTGGATGGTGACCGAGGCGCTCGGCGTATCGATCACTACGTTCTCGGCGCAGAACTTTGGCGCGCGCAATTACGAGCGCATGCGCAAGGGATATCACACGTCGCTCGTGCTTTCGTTTATGCTCATTGGTGGCCTGTCTGCCGTACTCCTGGTGTTCTCGGGTCCTCTGTCGCGTTTGTTTGTCGACGATGCTTCGATTTCGGCGTACACCACGACGATTCTTCATTTCATCGCGCCGTTCTACGCGATCTTCTCGATTATCGAGAACGCGTCGGGCTCCATTCGCGGCGCTGGCGTGAGCTTGCAGCCTATGATGCTCACCATCTTTGGCACCGTTGTCTTGAGGGTGATCTGGGTGTTTGCGATTATGCCGTTCGATCCGTCTCTTGAGCACCTGCTGTTGGTTTACCCCGTAACCTGGCTCATCACGGCCACGATGTTCACCATCTACCACCACAGTGGCAACTGGCTAGGCCGCGCCACTGCCTAATGATCCCTTGGGGCGGAGGAGAACGGATCATTGCTCTCCGTCGTGATGTCGATGATCCGTTTTCCTCCGCCCCCTTCGGATCAATTAGTATTCGATGCCTTGGCGGGCCAGGAAGCCTTCGTCGAAGTAGTGTTTGACGGGGCGCATTTCGGTGACTAAGTCCGCAAGGTCGGCCAACGGCAGCAGCCCGCGGCCGGTGAGCACGAGCTCCGTGGTGGCGGGCTTTATCGCAATCAGTTCCTCGACATCCTCTCGCGCCCCACCGCAGCCGTCGTCTTGCCCTTGCCGTCGCCCGTATAGATTTGAACCTTGCCGACTTCCAGTGATGCCATCTCTGTCCTTTCGTGCCCGGCGTCGGTTTATCGCCGTCCGGGTTGGGTATTCTAGAAAACATTATCAACCCCAGTAGATGGAGTTCAAGCAGATGGAGATGGATGACAACAAACGTAGACGGAATATGATCCTCTACGTGCTCATCGCCTTCGTCGTCTACCTCGTGCTCTCGACCGTTCTGTTCCCCAACATCGGTCACACGCAGCAGATTACGAAGACCGATTACTCGACGTTTGTCAAAGCGCTCGATAAGAAGAGCGTCGACAAGGTCGAGTACAACACGGACGATTACACGATTTATTACACTAAGAAGGGCGAGGACGAGAACATCGCCTACAAGACGACCGGTGTGCCGAATGATGCGGGCTTTACCGATCGCGTGCTTGAGTCTGGCGCTTCGCTGGAGTCGGTTGTTCCCGATAAAAACTCGGGTTTGATGACCTACTACCTGCTCACGCTCATTC
Organism: Collinsella sp.; assembly: GCA_052274955.1. GTDB lineage: Bacteria > Actinomycetota > Coriobacteriia > Coriobacteriales > Coriobacteriaceae > Collinsella. Next base: position 496 of record DAWCEJ010000155.1, on the reverse strand, counting down.
TTCCTATGGCGATTTTCTTCCTCATCGGTTGGTGGCTCAACCGCCGCATGAAGAAGGCTATGGGCGATGACGGCCCGTCGATGAACTTTGGCGGCGGCGGTTTTGGCGGCGGCGGACTGGGTAAGTCCGGCGCACGCGTGATCGCCTCCAAGGACGTGGGCGTTACCTTTAAGGATGTCGCCGGCCAGGAAGAGGCCAAGGAGTCTCTCAAGGAGGTCGTCGACTTTCTGGAGAAACCGCAGCGCTACGAGGAGATCGGCGCCAAGCTGCCGCGCGGTGCTCTCCTTGTTGGTCCTCCGGGTACCGGTAAGACCCTGCTTGCCAAGGCTGTTGCCGGCGAGGCTGGTGTTCCGTTCTTTAGCATTTCGGGCTCTGAGTTCGTCGAGATGTTCGTCGGCCGCGGCGCTGCTAAGGTTCGTGACCTGTTTAAGCAGGCCAAGGAAAAGGCCCCGTGTATCGTCTTTATCGATGAGATCGATACCATCGGTAAGAAGCG
>DAWCEJ010000154.1:0-3770 GCA_052274955.1 Collinsella sp. | reverse complement strand
TCGGCATGGCCACCAACATCGCCCCGCATAACCTCACCGAGGCGATCGAGGCCACCTGCTACCTGATCGACAACCCCGACGCCACCGTTGACGAGCTCATGCAGATCATGCCAGGTCCGGACTTCCCCACCGGCGCCATCATCATGGGCAGCGCCGGCATTAAGCAGAGCTACGAGACCGGCCGCGGCTCCATTACCGTGCGTGCTAAGGCACATGTGGAGTCCACCAAGACCGGCCGCAACCGCCTGGTCTTTACCGAGATTCCCTACATGGTCAACAAGGGCACCCTGCAGGAGAAGATCGCCCAGCTCGTCAACGACAAACGCATCGAGGGCATCTCGGATATGCGCGATGAGTCCAACCAGAAGGGCATCCGTCTGGTCATCGAGCTCAAGAAGGGCGTCATTCCGCAGGTCGTGCTCAACAACCTGTATAAGTACACCTCGCTGCAGACGACCTTTGGCGCCAACAACCTGGCACTCGTCAACGGCGTTCCCAAATGCCTGAGCCTGCGCGAGATGCTGCAGCACTACATCGACCACCAGGTCGCCGTCGTCACCCGCCGCACCCGCTTCGACCTTAAGAAAGCCCAGGCCCGCGCTCATATCCTCGAGGGTTACCTGATGGCCCTTGACCATATCGACGAGGTCATTAGCATCATCCGCTCCTCGCAGACCGACTCCGAGGCCAGCAGCCGCCTGATCGAGCGCTTTGGCTTTACGCCCGAGCAGACCACGGCCATCCTCGAGATGAAGCTGCGCCGCCTGACCGGCCTGGAGCGCGACAAGATCCAAGAAGAGTTGGACGGCCTGCGCCGCGCCATCGCCTACTACGAGGACCTGCTGGCGCACGAGGAGAAGATCCTGGGCGTCATCAAGGAAGAGATGCGCGAGATCTCCAAGAAGTTTGGCGACAAGCGCCGCACCGAGATCAGCCAGGTTGAGAAGGACCTGGATGTCGAGGACCTCATCGCCGACGAGGATATGGTCGTGACCATCACCCACACCGGCTACGTTAAGCGTATCCCGGTGGCTGCCTACCGTGCCCAGAAGCGCGGTGGCAAGGGCGTGTCGGGCGTCAACCTCAAAGAGGATGACGTTATCGATGAGATGTTCATCGCGTCCACGCACGAGTACGTGCTGTTCTTCTCGAGCAAGGGCAAGGTCTATCGTCTGAAGGTGCACGAGCTGCCGGTGGGTACGCGCCAGGCGCGCGGTACCGCGATCGTCAACCTGCTGCCCTTCGAGGAGGGCGAGAAGATCGCGAGCGTCATCAGCTGCCGCGAGTTCCCGGCCGACGAGTACCTGATGTTTGCCACAAAGAGCGGCATGGTCAAGAAGACCGTGATGAGCGCATATGACCGCAGCCGTCGCGACGGCCTGATCGCTATCAACCTGCGTGACGACGACGCGCTGCTGAATGTGCGCCGCGTGCGCGAGGGCGACAAGATTATCCTGGCCACCACCGCAGGCAAGGCGATCATGTTCTCCGAGGAGCAGGTGCGCGCCACCGGCCGCGATACCAGCGGCGTTCGCGGTATCGGTATGAAGGACGGCGTGAGCGTTCTGGGCATGGAAGTCACTAACGGCAACGGTGATCTGTTCGTCATCACCGAGCGCGGCTACGGCAAGCGCACGCCGGTCGCGGACTACCCGGAGCAGAATCGCGGCGGCCAGGGCGTCTACACCATTCAAATGACCGAGCGCAAGGGCAACCTCGCGGCAATGAAGACGGTGGGCCCGCAGCACGAGCTGTTCATCGTGACGGAGGGCGCGACGGTCATTCGCGTTAAGACCGACGAGATCAGCCAGACTGGCCGCGCCACCCAGGGCGTCAAGATGATGACCGTCGACGACAACGACCGCATCTGCGCCGTAGCCCGCATGACGGCAGCCAAGGAAAAACCCGAAGGCGAGGGCGCCGAGGCCGCAGTCGACACCGAAGAGGCCCCAGTCGACCTGGGCGACGGCAATGATATGCCAGAGGATCTCCTAGACGAGTAAGAGGCCCTAGCTGGTAAAAATCATCAGACCCCATATATCGGCGGTCGGCGCACTGCGCGCCGACCGCTTTTTTGAAAACCTTGGGACCCCATGGTCGCTGGGCTGGCGAGATGGTTTTGGTTTGTCGCGAGTTCCGCACGCAAAGAAGGCCACTTAATGTGGCCTTCGTCTTGCGCAGGACTGTCCGAGCAGCAAACCAAAACCATCTCGCCAGCCCAGCGACCATCCCTCCCAAAGATTTTCAAAAAAGTTGTTGACGCGCGCGTAACGACTCGTCTAATATATCCCTTGCGCGATGGACCTGTAGCTCAGTTGGTTAGAGCGTCCGGCTGATAACCGGGAGGTCACAAGTTCGAATCTTGTCAGGTCCACCATCAAAACTGTGAAGAGCCCTGGGGCGTTGCCTCGGGGCTTTTTTCTTGTCTGTGATAAATCTCATTTTGGTTTTGTGTGCTGTGCGAAAGATTGGGTAGTATAGCTATTCAATGCGGTAACCCTGCCGCGTGTTAACCGCTACGTACCGGAGGTGTTCCATGGTTCGTGTCGACATAGAGACCATCGTCATGGCCGCCGGTCCCGTGCCATCGCTTATCGTGCTTCGCGAGCGCTGCAGCAAATCGGACTCGCCCGCGCCGTTGCGTTCCCTTTCCATTCAGACTGGTTCGTTTGAGGCTGCTGCCATTAGCCGTGGCATCGATAGTGGCCGCGCCGAGCGCCCGATTACCCATGACCTGCTGCTCGATACTGTTAGCGCCCTGGGCGCCAAGCTCGAGCGCATCGAGATCGTTCGCGCCGAGCCGCCGGTGTTCTACGCGACGATCGTTGTGCTGGTCGATGGCGACGAGCGCAAGATCGACGCCCGCCCCAGTGATGCCATTGCCCTTGCCGTGCGCAGCAATGCCCCCATGTTTGTGGAGGATGACATCATGAATCGCTTGGGCACTGTTTCTACCCATGCCGAGGAAGTTGACGACGAGCAGGAGTTCGAGAAGTTCGACGAGTTCGTCCATACGCTCTCCCCCGATGACTTCTAAATGCTCGACAAACACGCGACGGAGTGCGCTCTCATGAGTGCCGGAGTTTCTGTCGAGGCGGCTGCGATCGCCCGCGAGGCCCAGATGCGCTCGGAGGCTTCTGAGGCGGCTCGCATTGCCTATGTGACGCAGGCCCGCACGCTTCGCGAGCGCCGCGGCTCGTTTATCAAGATGGTTGTCGTCTCCGCCCTTGTCGCGGCAATCTGCTCGCGCCTTCGTGGTACAGTTGGTGCGCTTGGGTTTTCGATCTCTACGGGCCTGGTGATCTGGGGCGTGGTCGATGCGGTCATGCTGACTAGCCAGATCAAGGTGCTCGACAAACGCGCGACGGATATGATGCGCGCCCGCGACGCTGCCGCCAAGATTGCTGCCGAGGCACAAGAACTGTAACGCCGGACTCGATGGGAAGGTCTAAAGATGGCACAGGATATGCAGGACGCCGGTAACGTCTCCGCCGAGCTCGACGCCATGGTGTGTGACCTGATTGGTGCGTTCTTGGACGACCTTGCCGCCGGTGAAAACCCTGGCGTGGTCGTGGCAATTGAGGATGCCGCTTCCAACCGTTATCTGGCGGCGCTCGATGAGGATGGCGAAGAGGCGTGCCTCGAGGCGGCTACCAACTTTATCTCCGAGCACAAGATGGGTCTTAAGGACGAGGGCCTGGGCCGTATCGCCCGCTATGCCATCGGCTACACCGGCTGCGTCGAGATTGACGGCGGCTATCACGATGCTC
>DAWCEJ010000153.1:0-1549 GCA_052274955.1 Collinsella sp. | reverse complement strand
CAGGTTATCCTCAAGCCCGACTGTGTGCTGGGCCTTGCCACCGGCTCCACCCCGATCGGTGCCTACAAGCAGCTCGCTGCTTGGTACGAGAAGGGCGACGTCGACTTTGCCGAGGTCAGCACCTACAACTTGGACGAGTATCGCGGCCTTTCGCACGACGATCCCCAGAGCTATCACTACTTTATGCGTGAGAACTTCTTCGATCACATCAACATCGACCTGAACAACACGCATGTGCCCGACGGTTCCAACCCCGACGCCGCCGCTGCCTGCTCTGAGTACGACAAGATCGTCGCCGCCGCCGGTTACCCGGATCTGCAGCTGCTCGGCATTGGCAACAACGGCCACATCGGCTTCAACGAGCCCGATGACCACTTCTCCAAGGGCACGCACTGCGTCGACCTCACCGAGAGCACCATTCAGGCCAACAGCCGCCTGTTCGACAGCATCGACGACGTTCCCCGTCAGGCCTACACCATGGGCACCCAGACCATCATGTATGCCCGCATGATCCTGGTCGTCGCCAACGGCGAGGCTAAGGCTCAGGCCGTGCATGACATGTGCTATGGTCCGGTTACGCCCGCGTGCCCGGCTTCGATCCTGCAGCTGCACACCAACTGCGTTGTCGTTGCCGACGAGGCCGCCCTTTCGCTCTGCGAGTAGCGCGAATCCTGCACCTCGACATAGCCTTGCCTAAGGCCTCCGCTTTGCGGGGGCCTTTTTGCTATCCCTTTCCGCTCACTTGACCAAAATCTTGTCGCAAGCTTGACGAATGCCGGATGCCCAACAGCTTGATTCATTCCATACCAGATTCTATGCAAAAATGCCACTAAAAGGTCGTAGACGGTAGCGGGTGCTAGGCGAGTTGAATGACATAGCTGAACCTTGTTCATCTGCGTTACACTGCCGCTTAGATGGGACAAGCTGACAAGCTCATTTACCTGCTTAAAGACCGATTAGTCGGGGGATTAATAACAATCGGCCCTCGCTGTACAAAAACTTGCCGCTTGCGTACCAAAAGACAACCTAAAACACAAGGTCGCTCTATACATAGCGCGGCTTGTATGGTCTTGCGGTTACAGTGTCCATACGGTCGAGTTGAGGAGCGGGCATGGTAAATGATTTGAGCAGTATAGACGACCTCGAGCTGATGCCGCTGGGCGGAGGCTATATGGTGCGACGCGAACGCTTGATGAATGAGCTTCTCGCCAAGGGCCGAAAGGCCGGCATCGTGGTTCTTTATGCGCCCGACGGGTTTGGGAAGACCTCGGTGCTGCTGCAGTACACCCATGAGGTTAAATGCGACCCGACGCGAGGTCCCGTGCGGATTATCGAGGCCGATCGCGCCACTGGGCGCGAGGTGTTTATGCAGCTCGAGGTGGTTACCGAAGAACTCAAAGACAAACCGCACTCCCTTATCGCGATTGATAATGTGCCAAACCTCGATCAGCACGATACCGAAGACCTCATCGACAGGATTCGCGGCCTGCGCGCCATGGGGGTAGGGGTCTTTATCTCCTGCCGTCCTTCAAATCGTCAGCTGATTCAT
>DAWCEJ010000152.1:0-5749 GCA_052274955.1 Collinsella sp. | reverse complement strand
GGGCAGGCGGAACATATCTTGTACGGAAAAGTGCAGCTTTGCGGATTGATTGTCCCGCTTTGCTTCAAGGATCATCTTTGCAGAAGCGTCCGTAGCCTCGATGTGCGCCGCCGCATCCACGATGCTCTTTGCGATAAGCCCCGTGCCGGTGGCAACCTCCAGCACGGTTTTTGCTTTCACCACCGGCCTGATCAGCCCATACATCTTCTCATACGCCGCCCGGTCCTTTCGCATGAAACGGTCGTACCGAGCGGCATTCTTGTCCCAGAAGCCCTTGCATTCGTGCATGGCTATCGCCCCCAAACAGTTAGAGCAATCTAACTATAACACGCGTATCATACAGTAAGATAAGGCTAACCTTATTCTCTTGGCTAAGACGCATCTCTTCGGTTTTCGCTTATAGCGGCGCGAGTCAGATGCTAGGCTGGAGCTGAAGAAGGAGCTTGGCGGACAGGTAGGTCGATACCGGTTCCCGGAACGGTGATCCAGCCAATTACACCAGGGCTCTAGTCATTGAGTGGGAGTAGCTGAAACGAGGCGATTGATTAACTCCATTCATTTTGGTTACAAAAAAAACATGCCGCGCGCCTGCAGCATGAAGGAGAGGGAATCCTATGAAAATCGTTGTATTGAGCGGCAGCCCGCGTAAGGGCGCCAATACCGACACCATGGTCGAGGCGTTTGCCGAGACTGCGCGCGAGGGCGGTAATACGGTTGAGGTCGTTCGCGTTGCCAGCAAGAAGATCGCCGGCTGCTTGGGATGCCAGTACTGCTTCGCCCATGGGGGCGTCTGCGTGCAGAAGGATGACATGGCCAACGTGATCGAATCGCTGAAAGATGCAGATATGGTCGTCTTTGCTTCGCCTATCTACTGGTTCGATATCACCGCGCAGGAAAAGGCCGCCATCGACCGTCTGTACGCTTTCGGTGCCACGGGATTCCCGTTCACCAAGACGGCCCTTCTGCTCGATAGCCACAGCAAGGGCGTCTATGATGCGGCGATCGCTATGTACAAGTCAACCTGCGCGTACTGCAAGTGGGAGGACCAGGGCATTGTCACCATCAGCGGTATGACCGAGCGCGACAGCATGGCATCCTCGCCCAAGTTGAAAGAGGTGTGCGAGCTCGCTCGCAAGCTGGCCTAAGGACAAGAAGAGCGCATGGCAGTCAGCGCTTGCGGAAATGCGTGCCGCCCTTACCAAGAGGAGTGCTGATTGCCATGCAATGATGCTCCAGCGGACAATTCCGGTGTGCTAAAACGCCTTCTCGCTCAAGAATTCCCTGAACGCGGGGATGTCGAAGCCGACGAGGCCACGTCCACGTTCCCCGATAACGCCGTCCTCGAGGAGGCGGCGTTTGTATTGACTTGCATAGTTGCTGGCGACGCCCATACGCTTGGCTATCTCCGAGACCCTGCTGGGTCCAGAATCAGGCAACATCGCGAGCAGAAACTCAATGTCTTTATCGGAAAGCTCTCGATAGGTCGTTTCGAGAATGCGATCGCGCAACTCCATGCGTGCGAGCAGGGAACCCTGCTGGACATCGGATGTGCTGATTTGGGGCGAGTTCTCCGAAACATCCCAAGTGCGATATCCGACGAGCTGCATCATGTAGGGGAATCCGTCGACGGCCTTCACAGCATCCTCGAGCGCTTCTGGCGTGATTGAGCGTCCTCCAGCCTCAATGGTTTTGCGGAAGGCATTTGCAATCTCAACATCGGTGATTCGTCCCAGCTGATGATACTGGGAGCGCCTGAGGAACGAAACAGAATCGTTGCGCAGCAGCGCCGATACTTTGTAGGGTAGTCCCGCCATGAGAAGGGCTACCTTTTTGCCCTCTCGTACAAAATGTTGGTAGACAGAGGCAAATTGGAGCATTTCATCAAGATCGACCGTGACTTCATCGATAGTGATGAGAAGCCCGATGTCATGCTTCTCGAGCTGCCTGAAAATGCTGTTCATACGTGTGCGCCAGTTGCCCTGGGCCTCTTGAGCATATGTCCAATCGATGCCCACTGGACCAATTTGAACGCCGTTTATGCGCGCATGAGGCTGTGAGAGGTAGCTATCTGCGGCTTCTTTGGTTCGCTCGATAATATCTTCGAGCATGCCTGGCATGGCGGAGACATTTGCTGCGATCCAGTCGTGTTCAAGCGCCGTTTCTGAAAGGAGCGAGAGAAGCGCCGTCTTGCCCGTTCCCCTTGCGCCAGTAAAAATAGTCGACAGGTTGGGATCTCCTGGGCCATTGATAAAGCCACGGTTGATGTCACGCAGGATATGCTCGCGACCCGCTAGAAAGGGAGGGACGCTTCCAAATGTTGGGGTAAAGGGGTTCTTGCTGTACTCCATGGTAGCTCCTTTGCAAGTTTTGCTAATTTTTGCAACTTTTGCTAACTTTTGCAAGTTTTGCTAATGGCTTAACATACCTTGTGCCGTGGGATTGCAGGAGTGAAAAACGGGGAGTTCTATTATTCCGACTACGTTGCAACGAGCGGGGCCCGGAGCGCAGCATTTACTGCGCTCCGGGCCCCAACGTTTTGAGAGCTTATGGCGGTTCTGCCGTCGTCCTAGTCAAACAGACTCGGCATGTCGTTTTCCTTCATGAGGGCACCGGCGGAGGGCAGGCTCTGCGCGGTGAACTTCTCGGCCGAGACGCCGGCGCCGAGGATGTCCTCGGTCGTGCCGACGGTGGTGACCGAGCGGCCCTTCTTGGCCGTGAAAGCCTGGACACCCTGCGTGTTGGTAGTCGTCTTGGTCTTGAGCAGCAACGTGTTGAAGTTCATCAGGCGGTAGTCGCTCGAGACCAGCGCGAGGTCGCGGTCCTCCTTGAGCACCTGCGCATACAGCAGCTTGCTGCCGCCGTAGATGGCGTTCTTAAGGCGCTTGCGGTTGGTCTTGGTGGCGTATCCGACAAGTGCGACACGCACCACACGGCCGTTCTCAAAGACGAACAACACGTCGGCCTTGTAGTCCTCGGGGTCGATGACCCAGATCACGCTCTCGTCGGGTTCCATTTCGAGATCGGTGGGCAGGTACGAGCCCAGCTGTGCCGACTTGGTGTCCTCAAACGCCGCAACCTTGCACTTGTACACCTGGCTCTTGTTGGTAAAGACCAGCAGCTCGTGGGTGTTGGAGGACGGAAACTCGATAAAGGGTTTGTCGCCGTCCTTGTACTTGAGCGTCGCAGCTTTCTTGAGCACACGGTCCGTCATCTTTTTTAGGTAGCCCTCGCGCGAGAGCATGATGGTAACCGGATACTCCTCGACCTCGGGCTCTAGGCTTACCTCGATGACTTCGTGGGGCTCGATCCTGCCCGTGCGGCGCGGCATCACATATTTCTTGTTGACCGCGGCCAGCTCGTCGCTGATGACCTTCTTGATGTTGTCTTCGCTCGAGAGAATCTCCTCAAGTTCGGCAATTTCACCCTCGAGCTTGGCGATGTCCTTGGTGCGGTTGAGGATGTACTCCTCGTTGATGTTGCGGAGCTTAAGTTCGGCAACAAACTCGGCCTGGGTCTCGTCGATGTCGAAACCCTTCATAAGGTTGGGCACGACCTCGGCCTCGAGCTTGGTGCCGCGGATGATGGCGATGGCCTTGTCGATGTCGAGCAAGATCGCCTCGAGGCCGTGTAGCAGGTGCAGGCGCTCGGAGTTTTTGCCCAGGTCAAAGTTAATGCGGCGACGCGTGGACTCAATACGCCACTTGACCCACTCGTGCAGAATCTGGCGCACGCCCATAACACGGGGATAGCCGTCGACGAGCACGTTGAAGTTGCACGAGAACGAATCCTGCAGCGTAGTCGATCGATAGAGCTTGGCCATGAGCTTGTCGGGGTCGACACCGCGCTTAAGGTCGATGGCGATGCGCAGGCCCGAGAGGTCGGTCTCGTCGCGGATGTCAGCGATCTCTTTGACCTTGCCCTCCTTGGAGAGCTTGACGATGCGCTCGATGATGACATCAGTCTTGGTGGTGTAGGGGATCTCGTAGACCTCGATGATGCGCTCTTCGGGAATCCAGCGCCAGCGGGAGCGGATCTGGAAGCTGCCAAGGCCGGTCTCGACGATCTTCTCCATTTCCTCGCGGCGGTAGATGATCTCGCCGCCGGTGGAGAAATCGGGCATGGGCATGTACTCGAGCAGGTCGCAGTTGGGATCCTGCAGGTAGTGCATGGTGGCGGTGCAGACCTCGTTGAGGTTGAAACCGCAGATATCGGACGCCATGGCGACGCCGATGCCCTTGTTGGCCGAGACAAGGATGTTGGGGAACGTGGTGGGCAGCAGACGCGGCTCCTTCATGGCACCATCGTAGCTGTCGACGAAGTCGACCGGGTCCTTGTCGATGTCTTTGAAGATCTCGGCGCTGATGGGGGAGAGCTTGGCTTCGGTATAACGCGAGGCGGCGTAGCTCAGGTCGCCCGAATAGTACTTGCCAAAGTTGCCCTTCGACTCCACGAAGGGGGCGAGCAGCGCCTCGTTGCCGGTGGCCAGGCGCACCATCGTCTCGTAGATCGCGGCATCGCCGTGCGGGTTGAGCTTCATGGTCTGGCCGACGATGTTGGCGCTCTTCTGGCGCTCGCCCTTGAGCAGGCCCATTTTGTACATGGTGTAGAGCAGCTTGCGGTGCGAGGGCTTAAAGCCGTCAATCTCGGGGAATGCGCGCGAGACGTTGACGCTCATGGCGTAGGGCATGTAGTTGACCTCGAGCGTCTGCGTGATCGGCTGGTCGGTGACCTCGGAGTGCAGGCCGATGACGTTCTCGGCGTTGACCTGCTTTTTCTTTGGCTGGTTCTTCGTCTTCTTCTTTGCCACGATTTCCTCTTGAACTTCTTATGGGCCGTCGTTATCGAATTGCTGCTACTGCAGGTCCAGCTGGTCCAGGTATTCCTTGCCGTGCTCGGAGATATGGCGCTTGCGGCCCGCCTCGTCGTTGCCCAGCAGCAGGTTGAACATGGTTTCCATCTTGGTGACGTCCTCGGGCTCCACCTTGATCAGGCGACGCGTCTCGGGGTTCATAGTGGTGAGCCACATCATGTCCGGGTCGTTCTCACCAAGACCCTTGGAACGGTTGATGGAGCACTTCTGGTCGCCGATCTCCTTGAGGATGCCGTTCTTCTCGAGCTCGGTGTAGGCAAAGTAGGTCTTCTCTTTGCAGTTGATCTCGTAGAGCGGTGACTCGGCGATATACACGTAGCCCTCGTCGATAAGCGTGGGCACTAGGCGATAGAGCATGGTGAGCACGAGCGTGCGAATGTGATAACCGTCGACGTCGGCGTCCGTACAGATGATGACTTTGTTCCAGTTGAGGTTGTCCAGGTCAAAGGCACCGAGGTTCTTGATGCGCTTGTCCTTGATCTCTACGCCGCAGCCCAGCACGCGCATGAGGTCCATGATGATGTCGGACTTAAAGATGCGCGGGTAATCTTCCTTTAGGCAGTTGAGGATCTTGCCGCGGACGGGCATGACACCCTGGAACTCGGCATCGCGCGACGTGCGAATGGCGCCTGCTGCCGAGTCGCCCTCTACGATGTAGATCTCGCGGCGGCTCTTGTCCTTGGAGCGGCAATCGATGAACTTTTGCACGCGGTTGGCCATGTCGGTCTTTTGCTGCAGGTTGGTCTTGATGCTCTGGCGCGTCTTTTCGGCATTCTCGCGCGAGCGCTTGTTGATGAGCACCTGCTCCATGATCTTATTGGCGGCGTCCTTGTTCTCGATCAAGTAGGTCGAGAGGCGCTCCTTAAAGAAGGCAGTCAT
>DAWCEJ010000151.1:0-3546 GCA_052274955.1 Collinsella sp. | reverse complement strand
TCTTCCAGGATGTCGAGCACCACGGGCGTGGCGAAATACAGCACGATAGCGGCGGCAAAGACCGACACGACCACGATGGTCAGACGGCGACGGAGCTCCCCCAGGTGATCGAAGAGTGGCATACGCGCAGGTCCGATAGGCATTACTCATCGCCTCCCTTCGGGGCGTCGGCGGCAGCGGCGTCGTCCTCGGCCTCGAGCTCGCGAGCGAGCTGGTCGACGACGGCCTTGCGCTTGCGGGGACGACGGGCGTAGAGGTCGGCCGTCGTGGGCTCTGCCGGCTCGGGCTCGGGTTCCGGCTCTGCAGTGAAAGCGGACTCGGCGGCGGCATCGGCGGACCCGGCGTCGGCGCCCTCGGTCGCAGGCTCCTCGGCAGCATTCTCGCCCTCAGCAGCACCCTCGCTCGCGGCCTTCTCGGCAGCAAGACGAGCGCGACGCTCGGCAAAGGTCTCCTTCTTGGCGGGCGCTGCCGTCTCGGCGGCATCCTCGTCCGCATCGGAATCGTCGTCGGGCGCAGCAGCCTTCTTGGGCTTGACCGGGGCCGACGCGGCCTCGCTCACCGGATCGATAATCTCGGACTGAACAACGGCCGTCATCTTTTCCTGCGTCTCGCGGAACTGACGGATAGCACGGCCGATCGTGCGGCCCATCTGCGGGAGCTTATCCGGGCCAAACAGCAAAAAGCCGAAGACCACGATGATCGCGAGCTCACCCTCTCCAATACCAAACACACATACCTCCAAGGCTCGATGTGAGTCGAGCCCGCACCGCGCCATTCGGCCGGAACTCGTCTATTCATTCGGTCAAGTATAGCGCCCGGACGCCAAAACGTCCGAGCGCATCACAAACATATGCCAAACGGCACGCCCTTTTGGGGGCAAAGATTATGCAGCGGTGATCGAAATCTCCTGGTCGACACCCAACAGCTGAACCACGCGCATCACCGGGGGCTGCACATTCGTGCAGCTAAAGCGCTTGCCGTGGTCAACCGCGTGGTGCGCGGCGCCCACGAGCACGCCAATGCCCGTCGAATCGATGTAGCTCACCTGGGCAAAATCGAGCTCAACGGCCTCGGTGGGCTGCTCGAGCGCCAGGTCGATGGCATTGCGCAGGCTATCGGCGTTAGAGATATCGATCTCGCCGGTTACCTTAATGGTGTAGAGCTCTGGCGTGGGGTTGGTGGAAATACCCAAATCCATGTATACGCTCCTTTACGTATCGAAAGTGCGGATAGTACTAGGCGCGGACTTGCGGGGCCCTACGCGTTAGGCGCGCTCGGCACGCGCAAGCTCGGCAGCGACGAGCTTGACAGCCAGCACCAGCACATCGAGCGCAGCCTCCAGGTCCTCGACCGTGGGATAGCTCGGCGCGATGCGGATGTTGGTGTCGCGCGGATCCTTGCCATAAGGCCAGGTGGCACCAGCCGGCGTGAGCTTGACGCCCAGGTCGGCACAAAGCGCGGCGACCTTCTGGGCCGAGCCCTCGGGGCCATCGAAACTCACAAAGTAGCCGCCATGGGGATGAGTCCAAGTGGCGCAACCCGTGTTACCCAAGCCCTCGGTGAGTTTACGCTCAACGGCCTCAAAGCGCGGGCGCAGGAACTCGGCATGCTTTTTCATGTGCTCCTTAACCGCCTCGATGGTGGGAAGGAAGCGCACGTGACGCAGCTGGTTGAGCTTGTCGGCGCTGATGAGGCCGGCCTTCAGGCGCTTGGAGAACTCGGCGATAACCGCGGGGCTCGCACCAATAAAGCCGATGCCGGCGCCCGGGAAGGTGATCTTGGACGTCGAGGCAAAGGCCACCACACGGTCCTCGGTGCCCGCCGTGCGAGCGAGGTCAAAGATGTTTGCGAGCTCGTCGGTCTCGTCGTACAGGTCGTGCACGCAGTAGGCGTTGTCCCAGAAGATGCGAAAATCGGGCGCGGCCGTGGGCATCTCGACTAGGCGGCGCACGGTGTCCTCGCTAAAGGTGATGCCCGTGGGGTTGGAATACTTGGGCACGCACCAGATGCCCTTGATGGAGTCGTCGGCAGCAACCAGGCGCTCGACCTCGTCCATGTCGGGGCCGTTGTCGGTCATCGCAACGGGGACATTCTCGATACCCAGATCGGCAGTGATGCCAAAGTGGCGATCGTAGCCGGGAACGGGGCACAGGAACTTGACCTTCTTGCCGTCGTGCGCGGCCTCGTAGGCGTCCCAAGGGTCGCTGCCGCACGAGCCGCAACGCCAGAACATACCGGCGATATCGTGCTCGATCAGCAGGCTCGATGAGCCCAGTACGAGCGTCTGCTCGGCAGGGCAACCCAGGAACTCCCCCGCCAGCTTGCGTGCCGAGGGAATGCCCTCGAAGCAACCGTAGTTGGAGCAGTCGACATTGCCGTCGTGCAGATCGGCATCGGCATTGAGGATATCGAGCATGGGGCGAGAAATGTTCACCTGGGAGGGCGACGGCTTGCCGCGCGCCATGTCGAGCGCCAGGCCCTTGGCCTTGACCTCGGCAACCTCGGCTTTGAGCGCCTCGATGGCGGCATCGAGTTCGGTGGTTTCCATCTTCTGGTAGATCGTCTGCATGGGGTGCGACCTTTCGCGAAGCGGTACGTTGCAGTTCGTCTAAGTATAGACCGCCATCGTCGCAACGTTATGAAGCCGTGATAGATTAAGTTCATCGCAATGAATTACGAATCGCCGCGCATGCCGGCGTGGGGCGCCCAAGGAGGCACTATGGAGTACGGATTGTTCCAGGCCGAGGAATTCGGTGACCTGCAGCGCCTGGTCGACGGACTGTTTTACGACCGCCACGCCATCGACCGCCTGGATCTGATCGTACAGGCCGAAATCTTGGACTTGGCGCCCGACCTCATGGAGATCGTGAATCTTTTGCCGCCCGGCTACTACGACCGCCAGTCACTTTGCGACCAGCTCAACTCCGCCTTGGCCGCCCACGGCTGGGGCGCCGTCTACGGAACGGTGGAATAAGCCTCGAGGCCGGCAATTTGGCCCGCTTCCCGACCTTGGCGAGGCTTGTTTTAGGGCTTGTGGCCAAAAAAGGGCAAATATGAGTACTGTTACCTTTTTAGTAGCAGCGATTTTTGGTCGAAATCGGCAAAACTCGACTTGAAACTTCCTAATCACCGTCAGCTAGCGCCAAATCGGAAGTCGATGGTCACTCATTAACGTACAGTTCTTATAACTTTGTTCATTATTTTCCGCACCTAAAATGATACGCCGTTTGTGACAGTACTCACAAACGGCGTTTTTTGACCACTGGCGTGTCTGGCAGGCGGCAAGCACCGCCAGAATCCGCATTTTGGACGCGCCCGAATCGGTTCTGGAGCCGGTTTTCGCGCTCTTACTCGTCCTTGGGCGCGGGATGCTTGCAGACCACGCTCATGTAGATCATGCCGAGCACGGCTGCGGTGACCGAACCGGCGAGAATAGCGGCCTTGGCTGCAAGAACCTCAAACTGGGCCGTCGGGAAGGCAAGGCCGCTGATGAGAATCGACATGGTAAAGCCGATACCGCCCAGAATGCCCACGCCGGCAATCATG
>DAWCEJ010000150.1:0-1942 GCA_052274955.1 Collinsella sp. | reverse complement strand
TTGACGGTGCGGGACGGGCCCCGCCCCGCACCGTCGGGCCTCCCGCGCGCTTCCGGTCCCATTATCGGGCCCGGTCGCGAGCCGCCCCGCAGCGTCGCCCCGAAAGCAGGCCGGTTTACTACGATGATTCCAGGATGGCCGACCACGCCCCCGTTTTCGCCAATGCCGCAAGCGCCCTACCTGCGGTTTCGTAAACGGGAAATGAGGTGTGCTCGAGAGTCGCCAATCCGACGTAGTAAACCGGCATAGTTTTGAAGAGGGACTAATCTACTAACATCTTTTTGGGGTCCAAGACGACATTTATTGACAAGCTAAATGCCTATTTCGAGCCAATTGCAAAGAACATTGGCTCGAAGCTTGGTTTCCGCGGATCGCATCGCGCTGGTCTTCGGTTTGTATTGCAACCCAAGGCGGTTGCACACGCTTCGAATAATGGTATTAAGCTGATCGCGATCGTTGAGCATATCGTGGGTTACCAGAAATACGTCGTATCCCATGCTTTGCAAAGCTGTCATTCGGATGGCGTCATGGTCGACCACCGCGCCCGAGCCATGAATGACTTCACCTTGAATCTCGATGATCACTGCTTTCATAAGGACCGGGTTTACGATGACAATGTCGCCGTAGCATACTTTTTGGCCTGCTATTTGTTGCGCTGAAGCTGATAACGGCGTTAGATCATTGACGTATATGTTCTCAAACCCCGCTCCCCCGCACCGCCTTGGCAGGCTCAGCAGCATGATTCCCGCAACTTCCAATGGGGACGCTGCGATGCCGATAACCTGTTGTGCAGCGTCATAGAATTGCCTTCCCCACATTTCGCCTTTAACTTTTGTCGCGAATCGTCGTAGCTCCTCAATCTCAATTAGAGGTTTTCTCATCCAAAGAGATGTTCCTTTTCCCTTATTGCTGTTTTCTGATTCACTATTTGCTTGCCCGTCCTGATCAATCTCCTCATCATTTTGACGAGCTCTCGCATAGACTCGTTTCCATGGTGCCTCTTCTTGGCTCTCGTCGAGTTCGAATAACTTTTCAGTTCTGTCGTAAGGTTCATTTACACCTGCCTGCTCGAGAGCCGTGTCAACTGCGGCTGATGGCTGGAAAAGTGAAAACCAGCCACAGAATTCATACATGGCCAGAACCAGATCGCTCTGAGAAACATTGCGTGTCATAGTGAATAGCGTGTTAAGAGGGTCAGTGACGCTAAATCCCAATTCAGTATCGATAGATACTTTGCCTTTATAGGCTTCGTCCCATCGTATGGTGCGTCGTATGTCGGAATGCAAATTGCTTCGCGTTGATGCAGCAGTAATAATCGGCGTCCTGAGAACGTCGGTTACGAAGGGGGCTTGGGATAGGGCTCGCCAGCCGTCTTCGGAGCTGGGAAGCCGCGGGTATAGGTCGCGCACTTGAGTCGGACAGCGCCAGTAGCGAAATGCAGAGTTTGCGCATACGATCTCGTCCATGAGGGCCTCCCCTTGCATCGGTCGTGGGCTGTGCGATTTGTAAGGCCGATTATCTCGCTCGGCATCATGCGGGTAAGTACCGGAAGCTGACCAAATGCTGACCAAAAACGTGATGAGTTTTGGTGAAAAACCGGCTAACAGCGAGAATCCGCTGGTGGACGCTTTGGACTAATGGTCCCTGTCTCCACAATTGCTTGCGAAATACGTGAACAATTCAACGAATGAGCGCAAGTTATTAATGTAAGACGTGCGATGACCTCAGCAAATTGGATGAGCGCTAAAAGGCTAGACGTCGCTCGCGAAAGATCGCAAATGGCTGCGAATGGCTGCGAATTTAAAAACGAAGCGAAAAAGTTCTTGGAAAACCACGGGAGGCTATGTTAGTATCTTTTTTGCCGAAAGGCGACGGGCGATTGGCTCAGGGGTAGAGCATATCCTTCACACGGATGGGGTCACAAGTTCGAATCTTGTATCGC
>DAWCEJ010000149.1:0-5737 GCA_052274955.1 Collinsella sp. | reverse complement strand
ACCATGCTCCGCCGTATACTTCGCGACCTCGATTGCGGGGACCGAGCCACAGCGCGTCGGCGCCATGGGGCCCTCGCCGCCGACGATGTCGTTGCCGTCGACCATCTTGCCCTTAAGGTGAGCGGAAATCGAAATGCCACCGCCGATATGACAAACAATAAAGTTACACTCGTCATATTCGCGACCGAGCTTTGCCGCATGGCGGATGGCGGTCTCTTTAAGATTAAGGGCGTGCAGGTGCACGTTTCGATACACGCCCTTAATGCCCGTCATACGTGCGAGGTCGCATAGCTCATCGGTATCGGGAGGATTCACCACAAAAGAGGGCTTGCCCGTCTTTGAAGCGAACTCATGGGCAATCTGGGGACCCAGCTGCGCCGGGTGCTGAATGCCGTTCGCACCGACGCGGGCATGCTCGAGCATGACCTCATTGATGGCATACGTGCCGCCGGGCAGCGAAAGCAAGCCGCCGCCGCGACCGACAAATGCATCAAAGTCCTCGAGCTTCAGGCCCGCCTCATCCAGTGCTCCAAGAATCAGATCGCAGCGATACGGCATCTGAGCCGAAACCCCATCGAACTGGGCGAGGTCCTTCGCGTCGTGTGCAACGTTCTTGCTGAGCTTGCACTCGTCACCCTCAAAAACGCCCACCTTTGTGGAAGTGGAACCCGGGTTGATTACCAGGACGCGCCAGGGAGTCTTTTTATCGGACATACCCTAAGCCTCCTTAAGCGCCTGGGCGCGCACGCAGCTCATCACCACGTTGCCGACGATCTCGTCGACGGGCGCAGAGCGCGAGCAATCGCACACGATCTTCTTGAAGCCCTGAAGCATGGGGCCGTAAGCATTGGCGCCGGTCAGGTTCTGGATGATCTTGACGCCGATATTGCCCACGTTGATATCAGGCCAGATGACCACGTTGGCCTGTCCCGCAACAGCGGACTCACGATGTACCTTCTTGGCCGCAACCTTGGGGTTAATCGCCGAATCAAACTGGAACTCACCGTCGATGGCAAGGTCGGGACGGCGATCGTTGGCAATCTCGCGAGCGCGGCGCACTTTGTCGACGAGCTCGTTATCCATCGAGCCGTCAGTCGAATGCGAAAGCAGCGCGCAACGGATATCCCATCCGGTCAGCGAGCGCACCGTTTCGCTCGACGAAATCGCGATTGAGGCAAGCTCCTCGCTCGTGGGGTCAACGCAAACGGCAGAATCGCCAAAAGCCAAAAGGCCGCCTTCGCCGCCAGTCCAGTTGGGAATATCGGCAATGCCGCAAGAGCTTACGGTATCGACGCCATCGGCAAGGCCGACGATAGTCTGTCCCGCCAGGATAATATCGCCCGTGGCGTTATCGATGCCGGCGAACATTACGTCGACATCGCCGAGTACCTGCAAAATCAGGGCGCGCTCAAGCGGACGCGTCATACGGCGCGCGGCGCCCTTGGGCTTAAACTTGCAATCCGGATGCGAAAGATAGCGCTCGCAGCAAGCGGCGTTCGCCTCCTCGTCGGTCACATCGACAATCTCGATGCCGTCAAGGGAGATACCACGCTCGTCGGCAAGCTCCTTGAGCTTACTGCCGTCGCCGACCAGCACGCATTCGGCAAGATGCTCGGCGGCGATCTTTGCGACCGCCTGCATCATGGTCTCGTTTTCGCCCTCGGGAAAAGCAACGCGCACAGGCTTGGCGGCAGCCCGCTCGCGCAGGGTCTGCATCAGGTCCATGGCAGCTACTCCATCTCTTCGGCAGTGCGCTCGATAAGCTCGCCGACGGTCTTCATGACCATGACCTCGCGAACGGGGACCTCGGCATCGAGCTCGTTCTCGATCATGGAGGTCAGGGCGATCATCTTCATCGAGCCCTTGCCCAGGGTCTCAAACGTCGTCTCGGGGGTCACATCACCGTCATAGTTGTAAGCGGACTTGGCAAAATCGCAGATCTGCTGAGTGAGTTCTTCGTTCATGATGGCGCCTTTCTAATTAAAAAGAGGGGTAGCCACGGCGGGCTGGAGACATGGGTCCCGCCGTGGCCTAAGAGAGGAAGCGAATTGTTATAGGGGTGAAAGCCTAGTGTGAAAGCCTAGTCGTCAAGCTCAAACGTGAGCTCTTTGTAGCCCGGTCGGTCGATGACCTTGGCATGGACGCCCACGGTCTCGCCCGCCATGAGCTTGGCGCGGATCTCGGGGGCCTTCTTCTTGGTAATGCCGTAGATGACGTAGGTGTACTGAGAACCCTCGTCAATATCGACGGCGCCGTAGGCGTACTTGCCATACTCCTTGAGGTAGGGCTTGTCGTTCTGCGGACCAGGCAGGGTAAAATCGATCAGATGGCCGTGACCGGAAACCTGGACCCAATCGGTCTTGTGGTAGCCGCAGGCATTGCAGGCAAGGTGAGGCGGAAACTCGACGGCTCCGCACTCGGGGCACTGACGTGCCCAATAGATGCCCTCTTCAAGACCCGTGTAGAACTTCTTGACCACGGGCTCCATATCTTTGAGTTGCATGAGAATACTCCTTATGGGAAATCGAAAACCGCGGTCGCTTAGGCGACGGTACGAAGAATCTGGCAGCGCACATTCTGAGAACCGCCAAAACCGCGCAGGAAGGCCGTCTCAGGAATCTTCTTCATCTGGGTTGCACCGGCGACGCCGCGCATCTGCTTGACGGCCTCGACGATATCGGCGATACCGGATGCGCCATG
Source organism: Collinsella sp. (assembly GCA_052274955.1). GTDB lineage: Bacteria > Actinomycetota > Coriobacteriia > Coriobacteriales > Coriobacteriaceae > Collinsella. The sequence goes on along the minus strand of DAWCEJ010000149.1, from coordinate 3,037 downwards.
AGCGTGGCCGAAGTTGCAACGGCCACCGTGCGGGTTGATGGGCTTATCGCCGTCAAAAGCGGTGCGGCCATCGATCGCATACTTCCAAGCCTCGCCGCGCGGAATATAGCCGCACTCCTCGGCCGAGACGATCTCGGAAGCCAGGAAGAAGTCATTGCACATAAACAGGTCGATCTCATCGGGGCTCACGCCGGTAAGGTCGTAGACCTGCTTGGCAGCAAGCTCGGTAGCCCAGTGCTCGTTGTGAAGCAGGCCGGCTTCGACGGCAGAGGCGCCCGTGCCCAGAACCTCGATAGGTGCATACGGGACACCCATGGCTTTGGCCTTCTCCGTGGGCATCACGACAACAGCGGCGGCACCGTCGCATTTCTTCTCAAAGCCGGTAACGCGCAGGTACTGCGTAACGCGCGGGTTGTACATGCTCTTGAGATACTCGTCGGCGGTATCGAACCCAGCCGCCTTCGCATCCTCCTCGACCGTGGTCTCGTACCAGGCAAGGGGATTCAGGACGGCACCGCGGCGAAGGCTCTTGGTAAGGCCGTTCAGGGCGTCATCGATCTGATCGGCAGTAAGGTCGTACTGCATCGAATACTCGTTGATCCAGTTGTCGAACGACACGCCAAAGGCACCATCGAGCGGGCGACCATACGCGCGGTCATAGATCTTATCGAGCGAGGGAATCATGACGTCGAGCGTAAAGTCCTGGCGAATATGCGAGGGCATGTGCTCAACGGGAAGGGTCGAAGCCAAATCGCAGGCACCCGTAAGGACGACATCGTAGGCACCGGAGGCGACTGCCATCACGGCCTGCTCAAGGGCGACGTAGCCCGTGCAGCAAGCCTCGGAATGATGGACGGAACCCTTGGCGCGAACGCCAAACCAATCGGCAACCTGCATGTTGGGGGTAATGCAATCGCCAACGAGATAGGGATTGGCGCTGCCGTGATAGAAAAAGTCGATATCGCGGGGCTCAAGACCGGCATCGGTAATTGCCTCGAGGGCCGCATAGCCAAACGCCTCGCCCTCGCCAATACCCTGGGTCTCGGGATGTTCCTCAAAATCCTTGAACGGGGTGCAGCCCACGCCTACAATCGAGACGCTGCGCATGTTCTTTCCGAGCGTAACCACTGAATATCACATCCTAATCATGTGAAGGTGTACGGAGTGATGGCGCAGTCCAGCCGCGAGCGAAGGTGAGAGAGCGCTCGCGGCTTTTCTGTGCCGTCACACGTTGAACTACTGCAGTGGTTCTCTTGAACGTGACTTTAGTTTACGAGGGGCAAGACAGGACGTATGGGACAAAAAGGCCCTATGTGTCCCATCATTTGAGACCCATAGGGCAAAAACGTTCCAAATAGCAGGTAAATGGTCTTATCAATAATGCAAGGATTCGGCAAATCATTATGACACCGCCATGGATCTAACCATTTACCCGTAAATAGCGACCGTTCATCCGAGCGTATTATCGAAATCAGGGATCCGCGGATGCCAATGGCGCGATGCATCGTCGACAAAGAGCGGTGCGTAGAACATGCGATTGAGCGCGGCGGCAACGGTTCGTGCCTCAAGGTCAGGCCGGACTTCGAGCCAATACTGGATGAGGTTATGGTGGCCCGCAAGCGCAAAAGCAAGATACAGATCGAGGTCCGTCTCATCTGAAAACGTCGACCGCAAACGATCGCGAAAATAGTCATGCATGAAGATCGTTGCCTTGTGTGCAAACACGGGATCACCGTTATCGCTGTTAAGCGCCAGGACTTTCGAGCGATTGGCCTTGAGGATTTCCATGCGCTTGATCATCGTGGGCGTGGGATCAAGCTGCGCATCACCAAAACGAGCCTCAAGGGCAACGTCGTTAATGTCTTGCATGTTCTGGAGCAGCTCATCTTCAAAGCGCTTGACCACATCATCGACAGAGCGGTAACAACGATAGAAGGTTGATTTTGATGTATGGGCAAGACGGAGTACGTCGGTGACCTTAATCGATTGCACAGGCGTTGTCGCCATAAGTTCAAAGACGGCGCCTTCGATCCGCGAAGCAATATCGTTTTTAGCGTTCAGTGACATAGAAGGCCTCCCCTGTTGGCGATTGGCTACTATGCTACCCGAAAGGCATGCTCCTCAATGGCGATATGGGGCATAGAACGCGCTGCACAAGAGATGACACACTGGCCAAACACCACCGAGGAAGTAAACCATCCGCTCGGCAACCCGTCTTTGCGGGGATCGATTGAAAAGCCGGACCCCTCCGCCTTCAGGACGGCTTCGATACGCGTCCAAACCCGACACAGCCGAAAGGCGCGTTCCTGCGAATCTGCCGCAGCGTCAATCCACGCCCGTTCCCTTGAGCTCGCCATACGCTCAACCGCAATAGGTACAATCTCATCGACCGCCTCGATATCCACGCCAATAGGTCCTCCGACCGACCGAGCAACATCGGAAACAGCGAGGACGGCCACGCTTCCGCCATGTGAAATGGAAATAGAGGGGGCCTCCCCATCCGCAAGCTCGATCTTGCCGAAAGCAGAACGCGCAAGCTGGGTGTCGTCGAAGACACCCAGGGCGTCGCGAAGCAGCAGACCCACGCCCGCAGCTTCCCTCCGAGACGCAATGGGGAGATCACCATTGGAGGCACGCGAGGCATAACGTCCCGCGATTGATGCCATATCAACGGTCTCGCCGGGATCGATCGCAGAAACGTCAACGAGGTGCACGGTTATGTTCAAAATGGTCAACCCCACTCGATTGAGATGACAAGGCTAAACTGACGCTCAGAACCGCTCTTTCATGAATCGAGGTACCTTTTGCCGACGATTTGGCGACCCATTTGGCGACCAAAACAAAACAGCCCAGAGGACATAGCCTCTGGGCTGCGAACATTTGGTGGGCGTTAGAAGATTTGAACTTCTGACCTCTTCCGTGTCAGGGAAGCGCTCTCCCCCTGAGCTAAACGCCCAAATGGAGCGGACAACGGGGCTCGAACCCGCGACCCCAACCTTGGCAAGGTTGTGCTCTACCAACTGAGCCATGTCCGCTT
>DAWCEJ010000148.1:0-2242 GCA_052274955.1 Collinsella sp. | reverse complement strand
CTCGTAAAAGCGCATGAGCAGATTGATGAGCGTGGTCTTACCCGCACCCGTGGTTCCCACCACAGCGATCTTCTGACCCGGCTCGGCGGTAAACGACACGTCGCGCATAAGCGGCTTGTCGGGCGAATAGCCAAAGCGCACATGCTCAAAAGCGACACGGCCCTCCACCTTGCCCGGCAGCTTGGCGGCGGCCACCGGCAACGGATCGGCCTCCATCTCGGACTCGTCGAGCAGGTCGAACACGCGCTCGGCGCTCGCCAGCGCGCTCTGCAGCGAGTTAAAGGTAAACGACAGCTGCGTCATGGGCTCGGACGCCTCGTAGATAAATTGGAAGAACGCCTGGAACACGCCGACGGTCATATGCCCGGCAACCAGCATGCTGCAGCCCACCAGCGCGATCACGATCTGCGCCAAACGGCCGATAAAGCGCACCGCGGGGCCGACGGCGTTAATCATAAAGTCGGCCTTGGTGCTCACGTGCGCCAGCTCCTTCGAAGCCTCGTGTACCTCGGCAGAGCTCTGGCGCTCGCGGTTAAACGCACGAATCACCAGACGGCCCGAGTAGCCCTCCTCGACCGCGCTCGTAATCTTGGACACCCACTCCTGGCGCTCGCCCGTCACATCGTGCGTGCGGCGCGACACAACCTTCGTCACCAGCAGCGAAAGCGCCGTAAAGAACAAAAAGACGAGCGTGAGCGGCACGCTAAACACGAACATCACGCTCACGGCGCCCACCACGGTACCGATCGACACCAGAAGCTGCAGCAGGCCGCGTTGCATGCTCTCGGACATCTTGTCCAAGTCGTTGGTCGCACGGCTGACGACCTCGCCGGGACGATGCGCGTCAAAGTAGGCAAGCGGCAGACGGTTGAGCTTTTGTGCGATGCGATTGCGCAGGCGCAGATTGAGGCGCTCGGCAACGCTCGACATCAAAAAGCTCTGGAGTGCGTAGAACGAGGCGGCGGCGGTCCAGATCATAAAGTAGATAAAGATGGTCCTGCCGCAGTTCTCCCAGGTAATGCTGAAGGTAGTGTTGTCGGCAAACGCCAGCTTCATGTGCCCCCACAGCTCATCGATCACGCGGGCGCTGTAAGCCGGCGCCGCGGTGTTAAAGATGGCATAGAACACGATACTCGCGAACACGATATAGAAGCGCCAATGGTCGCCGGCGGCCTCGCTCCACAGGCGGCGCACCGTCGCCCAGGTGTCGCGGGGCGTCTCGTCCTCGTCCTCGTCGTCAACGTCGCGCATGCGCTCCGCCTCGGCGCGGGCGCGCTCGTCCTCGGCGCGCTCGTTTTCCTCGTAGAGCGCCTGGCGGCGAGCCTCACGCTCCGCCGCTGCCTTGGCGTTTTCGTCCAGGTCGGGCGTGGCGCCCGCCTCCTCGACGGTCTCTGCAGCCGCGACGTCATCGGCGATGCTCCGCTTCTTGAGCTCCTCGGTCATGCTACTCACCTCCCTTCATCTGCGATTCCGCGATAGCGCGGTACACCTCGCAGGTTTCCATGAGCTCATCGTGCGTGCCCAAGCCCACGACCTCGCCGTCTTTGAGCACCACGATCTGATCGGCATGCAAAATAGTCGAGATACGCTGGGCGATGATGAGCACCGCGGCATCGCACGTCTCGTCCTGCAGCGCATGGCGCAGTGCCGCATCGGTCTTAAAGTCCAGAGCCGAAAAACTGTCGTCGAAGATATACAGGTCGGCATGCTTCATGAGTGCGCGGGCAATCGCCAGGCGCTGGCGCTGACCACCCGAGAAGTTCGTGCCGCCCTGGGCCACCGGCGTATCGAGCCCCTGGGGCTGGTCGAGCACAAAGGTGCTCTGGGCAACCTCCAGCGCATGGAGCATGTCAGCCTCGGTCGCGCCCTCGTTACCAAAGCGCAGGTTGCTCGCCACCGTACCCGAGAACAGCCATGCCTTCTGCGGCACATAGGCGATACGCCCGCGGATATCGTCTTGCGAAAGGTCGCGCAGATCGACGCCGTTCAGGCGAATGGCGCCCTTCGTGGCATCGTGGAAGCGAAGCAAGAGCTTGGCCACCGTTGACTTGCCCGAGCCCGTCGAGCCCACGATCGCGGTCGTCTGTCCGCGGCGGCAGGCAAAACTCAGGTCGCACAGGGTGTCCTCGTCGGCATCGTCAAAACGGAACGACATGTGGTCGAACACGGCCACCGTGTCGGCTCCGTCTGCGGACTCAGGTGTCCCGTCGCCCAGCGTAGCCTTACCGTCCACGATGCTCGG
>DAWCEJ010000147.1:0-16559 GCA_052274955.1 Collinsella sp. | reverse complement strand
TCACAAGTTCGAATCTTGTATCGCCCACCATCTAAATCAAAAGGTCAAAGGTGCAAAATCTTTGACCTTTTTTAATTAACTAAAAGATACGTCAAACAATAATGTAAAGTTGCGTAGGAGTTATTTTTGGCAATGGATAGCGCTATTGCGCCGAAGCTCATCGGCGAGCTCTTCGCGCTTTCGATGCCCGGAAACTAGGTCCTGGATCCAGGCGTAGTACTGGATGTCTTTAGGCTCGGGACTATCGGAAAACAGAACCGCGACGCGAGCGAGCCTCAGAATAGACAGGGCGAATACAAGGCTCGTGCGTTTATTGCCGTCCTCGAGGATGTGGTCCTTGACCATGTGCTCGGCTATGTAGGCGACTTGGTCAAAGACGTCCACAAAGCGATCGGCCGGCGACTGGCCAAAGATCGTGCAAAACGCGCCAGTGAGCACGGACTCGACGCGCCCGCGTTCGAGCTCTGTCCGGCTACCCAAGGTGTCGGTCGCATAGACCCTTCCAGTTGTTAAGAGCGTTGCGTGCAGGCGCATCACGGCTGCGGATAGGGCTTCGAGCGAATCCGGATCATCAAGCACAAGCGGCGCAGCGGGAAGCTCCTGTCCTCCAATGGCCGCCATCATGAGTTCTCCAGGAGCCTGAGCGCGTTGGGCATGGTGGCGATGGTTGACTGGACGGCAGAGTCGATCGATGTGATGTTGTTCAGATTGTCGAGTGGGGCGCGAGGTGTTTCGGCGCAATAGGGTCGGCTGCATCTGCTGCGCAGGCGTTAAAAACCATGCCTTGCTTATTGTCGCTGCGACAATAAGCAAGGCATTTCGTAGCATTCAATGTTTTCATTCGCAGCCCTTCCACTGGTTAAGTCCGAGCGTTAAATCCGAGCATTTCGACCATACGACCTAAATAGGTTCATCTTTAGACAATCAACCATCGCTATCCAAGCGTCTAGCTGCTAGATTGAAAACCTTACCCTTGTCCCTTGCGCCTATTGCGATAATCTGGACTACTTCGACGCGCCCATCGTGGATGCGATAAATAACGCGGATGCCATCAGTGCGAAACTTAAGCTCCCTACAACCTGCAAGTAGGCCTGCAAGTGGCTTGCCAATTTCATCGGCCCTAAGAGCAAGGCGTGCAATGCCTTTATCCACCATAGCGCGAACCGAGCCATCAAGTGATAGATATTCTTTCTCGGCTGTCTTGTCGTAAAACTCGACCTTAAACTTAGCCGTGCTCACTCGAACAGCTCCGCATCGGAAACGGGATCTTTCGCTTCGGCTTCTAGCATAGCCTCGAACCTCTCGTGGCCCACGGTATCGGAGAACGGGATGCCCTTGCGATTTGGATCGGTGTCGCCCTGCGCAAGCCTTGCAGCAGCTATGGCATGCAGGCGTTCCTCTCTGAGCTGTTGGAGTTCGACCGCCATCGCTTCGAACTCGTCGAAGCCGACGATCACGGTGTCGATGCCGTCGTTTCTGTCCGACACAAATTGCGGCTCCCTGCGCGCGCGACGCCTTGCTTCGCCAAAATTCTTGCTTGCCTGCGTCGAAGTCAGTACCTGTTCGCGACCGAAAACGAGCTTCTTATCAATAACGGCGACCATAGCAACCTCCTTTGTTTGCGTTGCTAATACGTATTATAGTTATATTTAAATACGTACGCAAAAGAAAGTTAAATAGAATCACACTCCGCATTAATCTGCATAAATCTTTTCAAATCGATCCAACGAATTCGGTTAAGAAATTCAAATCGCCAGCAGAAAAACCTTCGATGTTGAACCATTCAACAGCTGGTAGATAGCATTCTGCGTTGTCAAATCCGAAATCAACCGGCCGCTCGACGGCGACGCGAACGGCGCCATCCTCTCTTGTTTCTGTGTAGGCAAATTGAGTGCCGTCGTTAAGCTGAACATAGCTCCAAAGCATGGTCGCCTCCTTAGTGGTTGCAATTGAATATAAGGACTTGATTGGATGCAACTCGACATGAATTGTGTCATGCGACTGTCAATGAGGGCATAATTCGAAAGTATGCGGCAAAATAGGAACCTGGCGACCGTGTGGGAAAGCGGCAACGCTCCTACCTGCGGTTTCTTTGCGCTAAAAGGGCGGTGTGCTCGGGGGTTCCGGAATTTGCCGCATACTTCCGTCAACCGATACCGGAAGTGCGGGAAAAACCGCGATCTGTCGACCAGACCAAGGTTTTATGCTTCCGTGACCTGCGGTTTTGTTACCAAAATTCGGGTTGCGCTCGGAGGTTTTCGATTTTTTCCCCGCACTTCCGGTAATAGACCATTACGGTACGGTATCTGCACCAAGGGCTTGATGCTCGATTCCGTCGCAAATAATTACCTGAAACCAGTGATTTACATTTAAGTAAATCGCTCTCAAATTCAATATCTGGCTATCTTCTTCCATTCGGCCGGGAAACCCATGGCTTCAAGGAGGCGCTCTTCGCCGACGCTCTCGTCCGATGACAAGTATCCGTCAACATACCTGACGAGCTTCGCCTTGAATGTCCTGAACTCGTCGTCGCGTAGAAGGTGTCGAAGGGCAATCACTGCTGAGAAGACATCCACCTTGCCGCAAGCGTAATCCGGTCCAATCTTCTCGATGCCAAGCTTAGTATGCAAGGCCGTGTCGGGAATCTCGACGTGGCACCTGTGGGAGAAGGGACGCTCGCCATGTGCACAGAGGTTCCTGTAGAGGGCGAGTATGCATTGCACATGCCGAAAAATAAAGGGGAACCCGCAGGCTCCCCTCCGGTTCCAAGCATCGAAAGTTTCTGGACCCTAATCACTGTGGCGATACTATCCGCAAAATTGATCCCCGTCAAGCTCAAGCTCTGGCTCGCTATGAACTCTTTGATTAACCTTGATCAACAACATCATGCGATTCAAGCTGCCAATGTGCAGTCTCAATTCCTATTCTTCGTTCGGAAGTAGAAGCCTGGTATACATCTGGTAGACGGCAAGAAGAAATAGGTCCTCCATGGTTTCGATTCTCTCGCCATCGAAACCCCCGGGACACCCGTAGTCCTTATCGTCGGCCTCGTCGCCAGAGCCATAAGTAGCCGCGTAGAACGCAACGGTTGTCGCGAACCTGCAGGCCTCGATATCAGGGCTCGAATTGAAGCAATATACCTTTTCTAGATAGGAGATAGGAGTGAGGGAAACGTCTTGCGACTCAAAAGCCCTAGACAGGACTTTGATGATAGGGAGATCGTATTCGGGGGCACAGCCGTCAGAGGGCGCGTAGAAAGCGTTCAAGCATTCGGGAATGCTTTCGATTCGCACTGCCGGTAACTTCTCCCCCGCATACCTTTCGAGACTGTGAAGCACGTATTTACCACCGTCATAGAAAACCGGCTTGTCTTCCGGGAAGCGTTCACGGAGGGCGGCTTCGACTGCGGCGATGCAGCGGACGAACAAGTCATCCTCTTCCCTCATCCGCAAGTCAAGATTGCAGTATTCGAGAATCAGATTCTGCACTTCCGGAACAAGGCAGCAGAATTCCCAATACATCTTACGAGAATAATGGAAAAGGTCTTTGTGCATGGCGGCAATGGCGCAAAGCGGAATCAAGCCTCTGTCGGCGTAATGCCTCGAGATAAACTCGATCGCTTGTGCCTTATTCCCTTCGGCGTGCCTGCGCTCATCTCTCTCGTCCTGGCGACGCTCGAATTCCTCCATGCGCTTACTCTGGAAATACTGTTTCTTGCCAATGACGACTGTTACAAATAATGAAATGGCCGCGCATATTAATTCGACACATTCGTTCCACTTCACAAGTTGCCCCCGGATTACTTAATGGTGTTGCAATTCTATATACGAAGTAATTTTACGCATGTTACGTAGACCTCGACCACGACAGCCGGAAGTACGCAAAAGAGGAGTTAGAACATGGTGCTTGCACTTTAAATGAACTTAATGAATCTTAACCCGCCATGTGGCCGACCCTGATCGACACATTGCGCAACACCATGTATTGCCGACAGAACTTGCAGTAGCAGTCGCAGGACGTCGGCCGCGTTCCGGTCACGGAGCGCCCGTGTGCGCTCCGTGTTCAGGGGGGGTACGTATGGTTGCACTTAATGGCGGTGACGATCCGCAATACAAGTCGCTTTGAAAGGGCCTGGAACTCACGTGAGTATTTGCTTGCTTGAGCACTGCTGGATATAGCGAAACGGCACTGCCGATATCACGCTTGAGCACCGGAGCCCCATAGGCCACGATGCCCTTTTGTTGCTTGTGTTCCGCCCCACTTTATTATCGAATTCTATTTTCGCGTATATCGACCCGGGTCGCGTTGTCACGAGATAGCCCATAGTCGAGTCCGCTTGGTCCCAGCCGTTGATAATTAGGTTCCTATAGACAAACATGCAAGTAGAATGTCTTGTAGATACTCCCTGTCTTTCAAAATAAAGCAGCTATCTTAGCAGCAGTATGCGGCGGCCAGAAGCGCTGTTCCCAGCAGGAATAGCGCCACGGAGGCTGCGATCCAGTTGCTGTCGGCGGTTTTGGGGAGCGATGAGGAGGTCGCGGCGACTGTATTGGACTTTGGAGGCTTCGGCGCCATGGTCTTGGTCACTGTTGTCTTAGTCGTCGTGGTTGTTTTGGGTGTCGTTGCCGTTGGTTTTACCGCGGGGTCCGTTGCCGACCCCGCACCGGGCTGTTCAACGGCAGGACTAGCACCGCCGGCAGGCTTGCCCGCCTCGCCACAAGGCGCATCGCGCGCATCGGTCTCCCCCGCCGGCGCCGTGGACACATCGGGCTCAATCACCACATGCGGTGCCACTGCCCCGGCAGCATCCACCACGCCTTCAGCACCAAAGGCCCCGCCGGTAGGCGTCACAAACCGCGCGGACACAAGCGACCCGCCCGTGCACGCGACGCCGCCATCGACACCTGCCGCATCGAGCCACGAGGCATCGACGGAAAGCCGACAGCCGGCCGCGCCATCGCCGGCGCCCGCGTCCTGCAGGTACACACCGTAAGCACGCACGCCAGCTCCGGACCCGGCGCCAACGGCAACGACACGCCCGCCTCCGCGCACGGCCATGTCGTCAGCGATCACGCCGGCCACAGCCTCGTCAGTAATATCGGCCCCGTCCGCCCGGGCATCAAGAGCACAGCCGTCCACCACGAGTGCCTGCGATACGTGGATCCCGCACTGCGAGCCCGTCGCCATCAGGGTCCCTGAGCCGCGAAGCGTCAGGTTGCCCCACACCTCCATGCCGCACAGCGTGATGTCTGCATCGGGCGCATGCGACTCCGTCACGGAGTTTTGCCCGGCAAGCGTCAGCACCAGGTCGCCCTCGGCGCCGATGGCCTCGCCCGCGTAGCCGTTAAGCTCCAGGTGGTCGGCATCGGTCCAGGCCCAGCCGGGGCCTGACACGCCCGGCTCGTAGTACGTCGCGCCCGCGATGATGAGGCTCTCCGCGCCCGCGGCATAAGAAGGCCCGCCCAGCAAAACGCATAGGCAGGCCATGGCAGCGATCGCAATGTGATGACGGCTGGCGTGGGACTCGGCAGCAAACATACCCGCTCCGATCTTCGCAGGAGCCAATAGAATGTGCACCAGAAAATGCCCTGGTAGCAGCAGATATTAGTTTAGCGAGATCAAATCGAATACAAAGAAAATGTCCCTGAACAGTGCCAATAATTAGGCGTAAATCGTTTTGCCAATCGGTAAAAGGAAGGATTCGGGTTGAGCCAGACGTGCTATACCAACAAGCTATTGAACGACTTTACTCAATCACATGTCTGTATCGGAATCTACGGATATACGTTGAGCCCTTTCGCCCAACTCTTCAATAGCTTCTTTGATGTCATTGCGAATCCATTCGGTCCTCAACTGTCCCATAAGTGATTTGAATCCGACTTTGACCAATCTGTCGTCAATGCTTCTTAACCATTCAACAGCTTCGGTAAAACTCTGATCATCTGAGTACTTCTTTATGTCGCTATTGAAAAATGAATGTAGAGACATTTGGGAAGCGGCGGTACCTTCATAGATTGACTCAACAACAAATTTGGCTGGTACACTCAAAATCGTCTTTGAGTACCCGGACTTTATGGCTTCTTCAAATAGATCAGAGAGCGTTTTTCCTGTATCACTATCAATATCGGACAGCTCTAGGCTGAAGCGCTTTAATACTCGCTCACTTTCCTCTTGTTCAATACATGATATAAGCTCATCCATTATTTGATCAGCGTCCATACCGTAGAAGCCATTGGCTGATACCCGTACTTGCCTTAAATTGTCTGCATTGCACTTGGAATCACGCTTGGCTGCCAATCGAAGCGAATAGAAAAGCTTCTCGCGAAAAGAATCATCCCAGAAGCCGAGATTAATAAGTTCTAGCGAAATCCTTATAAGCTTATAGAACCATCTGTGAGAATATTGTCCCTGGCATAACAACTTTTCAAGTCGGTTCGCAAGCGATTCAACCTGATCGTCTTCCATCCACTGCATAGTACGCCACTGGTACTCTATTTCTTGGGCTTCAAGATTTGCGGCGGATTCTGGATTTTTGGCTAGAACAAACTCCTTGAAAGAGTTCTCGATGACATTTGGGCTCACATTCCTTCCTTCTGTTAAGGGAAGGAGGGCCTTAGAAATAAGTAAATAATCTTCGTATTCCAGGACCTTGGAATCATCAATCATGTTTACAGCCATGTTTGAGGTATTGGGCTTCTTGGGAGTGTTTCCTGCCGATGCCTGGATTGCATAACCGATAAAAGAGGAGAGCGCTCTTGCCCTTCCGCCTGTATTTATAGACGTATCAACAAGAATCGATGTACCCAGGACATGATTAATAGCTGGAATCGATCGTGATAAAGCCCTCACATTGATGGTGGACGCTTTTATTCCATCAATAACCGCCTCTTCAATATTAAAGTCAATCTGATCTGGAAAATGCAGCTTGGGTTCAACTATGTTCGGATACAGCATCTTAAGATCTGGTTCAAATGCGATTTGTCTCAACACCGCTTTTTCGGCAGAGTTGTCTTCCTCAAAAGACAGCGGTTTGTTTCTTACAAGCATTACATGCCAGCCATGGTTTTCGACCATGTTGTTAATGAACCCAAGAAATGTTCGATCGTTATGAGCGAAACTGCTACGTTCACAATCATCAAATATCACAAGAGCATTCTGCGTGTCGAATATAGGCAGTAGCAAGTCGGGTTTTAGGGATAACTGAATTCCAAGGTCTTCAATCTTATTATTTAGCACTGAAGAACCCGTCTTGATGACGTTTTTCACCAACGCGCTTATCGCGGCACACACACCATCTGCAGCCTTTTCAGATAAGGGGAGCCAAGAAGCGATAACCCGATTGAGAACCTCATCATAATCGGACACGCCAAATAGGGACACGCGACATATCTTTACGTCTATTTTATTTAGAGCATCTTTAAGATCGTTCTCGCAATAATATGTCTTCCCCGAACCCCATTCGCCATGCAGGACTAACGCCTGAAGACCAATGTCATCACATTGCATGTAGCTTATAATTGCCTCAGTGATTTCATCGGCTTGCATAGTTATTCTCCAATCGACATCTTACGTTATGCCACGCCAGGCAAAACGCGGGCCCCGTCAATCAAAGGTTTAATCCCTTTTGGCCTGCTCTTCTGTCTTAATCCCTGCGATAACCTCGGTCGCAACCCTCAGCTTGTGTAAGTCACTCTTCATGTAGATAGACCCGCTAAATGAGTAGTAGTCCAGCGGAAAGCTGCGCTTCTCGGTCTTAGACCCAAAGAACCCTTTCCTCTTATAGCTGAGTGACACTTGGGACACGACCGAATCAAAGTTTTTTATTTCTGGACCGTCAAGTATCACGGTGTTGCGATATGCCTCGGGAACAAGCACGGGGATACCCTTGGTCAGGAAGCTGCGCTCACGAACGAAATCGCGATACTTATCCTGCACGAGGCCAAAATCGAAAGAGTCGATCTTCAGGTCCATGGCCACGCCTTTTCCTAAGTTTTTAACTTCAAACAGGACGCATCCGTTGTCCCTATCATGAGAAAGATAGGCGATGATGTCGGGTTTTTGGGCGGCCCAATAAATATGGAGAGAGACGAATACGGCCGCTATGGCACCGCTCGCCGCCAACACATTCACGATTAAGTTTGCATTCTCGAGCATCGTCTACCTCTCTCCGTCCATATTTACTAGTTCGCCCCGGCACCTCTCCACAAGTTACGAAGACACAAGATCAAACTTTGTCGAATCGAGCTGATAAAGGAATCCGTTTCCAAAGTAATAATCAGATGAAGATCACGGATAGTCTTCCAGGCTAAGCAAAACCTGTCGTTCGGCTTCTGGAAAAGCGTTGGGCTCGATCATTCTTGCCGAGCTAATTCGTCCTAGGGTTGATGGTACGGCAGCTGTATCGCCCGCACAGCTTTGTGCCGTTCCTTCTACGATTTTGTGTCTCAGCTTATTCGGAATAGCCGTAACACCCTCTTTTGTGATGGCGACCCCTGTAACTACTTTGGTTTCATCTGCGCCTCGATATGCAGTCTTGCTTAGCGATAGAGAGTGCCCATAACGCTTAACGATTTGAAGGATTTTCTTTTTAAAAACAGTAGGATTACTGAATGGCGTTTTAGACGAGAAAGTCAAGTCATCAACATATAGGGAGAACTTGCAGCCATGATTGCGTGCGAGATCGTGTAACTCGTTAAACATATCTTGATAGCCAAAGAAAGCAACAAGCTGGGCGCATGGACTTCCGGTTGGAATTACGGTGGAACCGTCCTCTAGCGTAAGTGTAGTTAAATCGCTAAGCAGGGCGGATACATCACTGCTGCATTTAAATCTATCTTTGAAAAGTCGATAGACGCGCTCTCGCGTACACGAGTCATAAAATGCGTGTAAATCTGACTGAATAAAAAAGACAGAGTGCTCATGGTACTTGCCGTTATCCACGTGGCAGACACCTTTGCATCCAGAGAAAACCCAGTTCGGAATCGAAATTCTGCTCAGCAAGTTCTTTATACGGCGTTGGACTTGCTTTAACTCTCTACATGGATTGTAGATAGTTCGGAATCCCCCAGAACCTTTTTTCAATTTCGCTGACAGTGTAATTGATGAAGTCCTTGGCATGAAGGAGCGTAGAGTACTCCATCTGAAGAATCGTAGCGAGTTTACGCTTATTGCTTAGCTTATACAGAGGACTCTGGTCAATTTTGTAGCCTCTACTTGCCATTGCTGTACGCCTCGATCACTTTTGACATCAAGGACGTGATGAATTTTTGTCCGGCGTTGTTCAGCTCTGCATCCTCATAGTCTTCTGAAAAACGCACTAGCGTCGATACTCGAAGACCAAACAATTCTGAATAGCGATCAAGTAGATCCATTGAGACTTTTTTCTTCCCGTTTTCGATTTCGGAAAGATAGCTACTAGAGATGCCGAGCAATTCGCTCATTTCCTTGGCGCTGTATCCATATATGCCCCGTAACCTTTTAAGCGTATTGCCCAGCATTCCACACTCTCCTTACAGACTTAAAGGAGCTAATAATCAAATACTGGGCGGGCTACCACGAGATGCTACCAACCAGTCAACAAGCACTTGAGCTTGTGGAGCACTCCTAGAAAAGCGCTGAGAAGCTCAAGCAGTCGAATCAGCGTTCGGAAGTTAAACGGAGCCTTCTTACGCTTTTCAACTCGCAGCTTCACCAGAGGTCGGCCTGCAACATGGTTGTTTCCGGAATCAGGTAACTTCTGTGCCATAAAGCACACCTCCTTTCTCGCTGCAGTTGCAGCGTCCCAAGGAAAGGAGAGGTTCTTCCGGTAACACCCGCCCAGCTTCGTGCGCCCGCGCATCCCAGCGCGGGCGCACCGGGTGAGCGGGGGTTTAGGTAGACCACCGAAGCGGTCCGCGGCGAGCTCGCGCTCGTCCTGGAATGGGAAAAGACCTTCGTGGCCAAGCAATTATGGTCACGAGTACCTTAACTGGTACTATAACACGATGGTTAGCAAATAGCGAACAGAATTCGCCAATTACGTATGGAATTTGCCAGTCTCATTAAATCACCTTAAATACAATGGCATTCCGCCTATCTATTGCTCTAAGTCGAGAAGTGACTCACAGCGCCCTAGACTCCATCTATCGACTGGTCATACCCGATGTCAAACTCCATGTAACTGGTCATGCGGTAATTTGGAATGGCAAGCTCGCGACAAAATATGTCTATATCACACTGCTTGTTCTCGTTTGGCTTGTACTCGCAAAAGACCCATTCGGCATCGCGGTAGCGTGGAGCTAGAACGTCGCGGTAGTACGGCTTATCGACTTTGTCGAACGAGTTGCCCATGATAATTACGGTATTAATCTTGGTAAGGGTGTCCAAGAAATGGTTTAGGGCATCGTAGTTGCCCTCAATGTTCTTCCATGTATCTGCGCAGCGATCGCATGCGACAGTTACACCCTGCTGAATAGTCGCACTGTAAAGATCATCCATTCCATATTTGTCCTCAAGCATCTTCTGAAGCTCATTAGGATTATTGTCGGGAGAGCCAAATTGAAGAGGCTGGTTTTTATCCAAGACGCAACCATGGATATGGAGGATCCTGTCTGGACGAACACCGTAGACATACTCCAGCGTTGGAGTGTAATTAAAGGTAATGAACGAAGCTGTGTCTGGTAAATCAAGTACAGGCTTTACATTAGACACATCGATAGACTCCACCCATTCCCGAAAGCAATCCCTGGTAAGCTTCTTCAGGTATTCAAGGCGCATGTGCAACTCAATCCAGAAATCATCCCATCCTGGATTGTCTTCGGTTAAATCGAGGTACGTGTGCTCGAGTGTTTCATAACAAAGATCGTCCCATTCAATGCCGAGTGATTCTTCAAGAGAGTCCCTCGGGGGTCGACACCCTTGGCGGATCCGCGTATGCAATCAAGGCTGCCCTCAAGATCTGAGCATTCCACTGCAAAGCCAAACGTTTCGAAATCAGTAGCCACTTGCCCATCATGGTCTACCAGCCAGTCGTGATAATCCGAATAGCCGGTTGATAGATCATGATGAAGATCGAATCCGTTTCCTATAATTAAGAGGCAGCTACCGGAATCATATTCTGTACCAATACGCCTTCCCTGCTCTATGCTACACATTAATCCGGATGTCCTCCTATAATGCAGTGCTATAGATTTTAGACCAAGACGCTAGCAAGCGATTATTTAATTCCGCGTTGGCATGTAAGCGCGCTAGCGGCGCCGGGCTCTCGCTGAACTCGACGCCGCGTGACTTCATACAAGCTGTTACATTATGCCAAATGAGTCAGATTATCCGCTGAGATTACCTAGCATTTGCCTTTTTGTCGATTGCACGCCTGCGGTTTTCGTGATACCACCGCTTGCCTCGATCCCCAAAAGATGAGCCGATGTAATTCCGAATAATCGCACTTACGTGATTCTGGGCCTGTTCACGTCTGTATAGGTCCTTTTCCAGGCCGACAAGCGCTTTGTAACTAGGCTGCGCCCTATTAGCCCTAGAAACTGAAGCGCACGTCTTTTGCAAATTAACACGAGCGACATGGAGAGCGTCTCCAATTTCGACCGACAGCCGATATGACGCCAGGCATTGCTCAAACGTCTTCCCGCTCAAGCGGGAGGGGTCATTGATCGCAATAGACTTCTGTAATGCATTGGCTTTGGCCTTTAGTTCCTTTGTGGAACTCGGATTACCGTAAGAAAAATGAGCGCCGTAATCGATAAATTGTTGAGTATTGGATATAACTTGATCAAAGTACTGCCTGTCGGAAGGATTGAGATCGGCCCTGAGGCTCTGATCCGACACGCTGTAATTTGGAACCACGTTGATCACAGGATTAACAGTCGTAGTGCAGCTGTTCCCAGTCGAGTTGGAATGTGAGCTCAACTCGTTACTCCCCGCTTGCTTGTCATCAGAGGAGCTCATAACATGGCGAAGGCAGAACAGAACCCCGACGGCAGCGACACACCAGTGCCAGTTTTGTCTGACGAAATTTACAAATTCCATAAACCATGAAGCGTCCATCTTAAACCACCTTACAACGATAAATCGTCATACCCGCCTTGTGGTCCCCCAGCAAGATGTACATGCATTCGAGTATGCTCTATTGAATTGTTTGCTTACTCCGATCGCTCTTTGCTTGAAGCTTCTATGGACCTCGTATTACCATGATGCCCCTTTCGATTCCCCGGTCTATTAATTTGAAGCCATTTTAGAAGAATAGAAAGGCCGCAGGCTGTATGCAGCGACGGATGGCGCCATACGGACGCAGACGGTTTTACATTTGCTCAAGTTTGAGCATCAAGGCCCTAGTATTCTCTGGAATATCAGTTAATAGAATCAAAGCATTTCCAGAGGTATCAGCAAGAATGGGGACGGTATCAGGCAAATCATAGAAACGAATCGTTTGAATCCTAGTAGAAAAGGCAAACGGAAGCCGAGCGCTTATTTCATTCGTAAAACTATCTAAAGCAGTCTTTAGCAAATCAATAAGGAGCTCATTGCCGGACTCCTCGTCAAGGGTGTCGACAACCTCACTAATTTGCTCCTTAGAAAATGCGAAGCAATTGGCAAGAACTGTACACAGTCCATCAACAGCCTGACCCTTAGTAGCACGTGGTGCTTCGGAGAGAACGGCGTCGAACAATTCAATCAAGCGTCTTGAAGTACGCTCGTTGATGGATCGCTTTTGAGAGCATCTATCGTTCAAATATCCGCGTGGGATATGGTGCTTTTTAGCAATGTCCAATACCTCACCAGACAAGGTTCTCATCCCAAAGGATTTGACCAATAAGTCATTAAGGAAATCGGATGTTAGATAAAAATTCATGAAAGTTTGGATGAAGATTAGTCGTCAGACTTCCCTTGTTCCTCATGCGCTTCCTTGTTTTTCAGCAATGCTAGATAACGCTCGAGGTCAGAAAGAGAGCCGCGATATTTTTCAAATCGACGAGAATCATAAAAATAGATAACGAACTGATTATTGTCATCCAAAAAGCCCACTCGTAAATCAAGGGGCTCATGGAAGTACTGGCTTCCAGCGTTTTGCGATTCATCAAAAATCGGGTACTGCAACTTTTCAATCACAATGGCAGGCTGTCTGTAGTTTGGCAGTGTACGATTGCGCATACCAGGTTTCCAAGAGACAACGTCCCCCGTAGATAACGATTCATTCGAAATATACGCCTCGTAGGACTTCTTCAGTTCCTGTATGGCAGAGTCATCGTCTTTGGTCACATCCAAAGAGTTGATAAATTTCTTCACATCATTAGATTCCAAATTATGCGTCAACAAATCCATTAACGGTATGTCCTGGATAGGATTATCAATCATTTTTTACCCCACTAAAATGTTTCTGTCGGAAATTTGCTTATTAGCAAAGTTGCTGTCGCGGTTATATGTGCTTTCATTATTAACTGCTGAATCGGTCTCTACATAAGCGTTGCAAAGATCGACCCTACGTTTAGCAATGGAGCAAATCTCAGCATATTCGGCAATGGTGCTCTGCACATCTTTATTAAGATCAAGAAGTTTTGCCGCGCGTAAAAAGCTGGAAGTACTTATAAATAGGGTTTCGATTATCTGTTTCGATAACTCGTTAGCGGGAATTCGCAGACACTTGGAAACCGTACTTAGCAGAGCGGATTTGAACTCGGAATCCATCAATGACGAATACCATTCATTCTTGTTGCTTGATTCAGCAAGCTCCGCATTCAGACGTGAAACAGAATCGCGGATAATCCCAATCGTTTTGATTACATCTGGATCGGAAAAGATATGAGAGCCGTCATTGGATTGATAGCAGCCATTTAACTGAGGAAGAGCTTTTGCGCTCATTTTGAATTTGCGTGCTGAATGTACGGCCTTATAGGCCGCAAGCACCGACAAAAGCGTACATAGGCCTGTCAATAATGAAATTAAGAACTCTAGTGCGTTCAATCTTTATCGCCATTCTCGCTGCGACCGAGGCTCCATACATCTCGAATCAACGATTCCAAATCATCGGCACTAATAATGTACCCGTCATCGCTCGTTTCATCTTCCACAATTTCATCTGGCTCATAGCTCATGTCGCTGCCGGCACAAGACATAGCTGCCAAATATGCTGAAACGGATAGTGCGACCAGTGAATTAATGAAAGGAGACATGCTCGCCTGTTCTTTAAGATAAGACGACTCAAACAGTATCTGATTGACTGCCAGCCCACAAGACAACAAAAGCGAAAGCATTAATAAGAGTATTCCAACGCCCCATTTAATACCCGAATGGATTTCTGAACAATTGCCATGAATTAGCTCAACACAAAGAAGCGAAGCTGAAGAAAAGCTAAAAGCTGCCTTGCTCAGATCGCTTAATAAATAGTCGCAGAAAGACTGTAGCCCAGAAATTTGAAGCAATATGCCACAGGCAATTGTCGGAAGAAGAATGCCTACCAGATTCCAGATGAAGGCAATGCTGAATTCAGCAAGAAACTGATGGCGCTGTCGTAAACCTTTAGCAATATTTACGATATCGCAAATCAACTTATTCAATCAGAGAAGTCACCAGAAATCAGTAATTCAACTCGACGCGAACAGCTACATCAAAGCTAGGATTAACGCTTTCATCGGTCGCACGGTGAACGAGGACGCTCGACGCAGTCAGTAAGCTATAAATCTCATCTCTAAATGTCTTGCACTTGCCACAATCACGTGAATCAAAAGGTCTATAACCAGCCCCTTCTAACTTGTCGTATGAAAAGACAAGAGTGCGAAACGCGGCAATTGCGGCGATAACGACCTCTTGATTCACGTGAGTGCAAGGCACGCGTTCCTAACTATGAAAAGAGCGGCTACATTAAACAACTCAGAGAAAACTACTGCGTCAGCACATCCGCGATACGCTCGCTCGCATGCCCGTCGCCGTAGGGGTTTGATGCATGGCTCATAGCCTCGTATTCGGCCTGATCGGAGAGGAGCCTGCTGAACTCGCGATAGATCACATCCTCCTCGGTGCCGACGAGCTTCAGCGTGCCGGCGGCAACGCCCTCGGGGCGCTCAGTGGTGTCGCGCATGACGAGCACCGGCTTGCCCAGGCTCGGGGCCTCCTCCTGGATGCCGCCGGAGTCGGTGAGGATGAGGTGGCTCGCCGCCATGAAGTTGTGGAAGTCGAGAACCTCGAGCGGGTCGATGATATGCAGGCGATCGAAGCCGTCGAGCTCCTCATGCGCCGCCTTGCGGACGAGAGGGTTCATGTGGATGGGGTAGATCGCCTTGGTGTCGGGGTGCTCCTCCATCACGCGGCGGATGGCGCGGAACATGCGGTGCATGGGCTCCCCTAGGTTCTCGCGGCGGTGCGCCGTGATGAGGATGAGACGGGACCCCTCGGCCCACTCGAGCTCGAGGTGGGAGTATCCCTCGCGCACGGTGGTGCGCAGGGCGTCGATGCCGGTGTTTCCGGTGACCCAGATCTTGGACTCGGGCTTGCCCTCGTCCAGCAGGTTCTGCCTGCTGGCCTCCGTGGGGGCGAAGTAGTACTCGCTCACGATGTCCACGGCCTGGCGGTTGAACTCCTCCGGCCAGGGGCTGTAGATGTCGTGCGTGCGCAGGCCCGCCTCGACGTGCCCCACGGGGATCTGCAGGTAGAAGCATGCGAGCGCAGCGGCGAAGCTGGTCGTGGTGTCACCGTGGACCAGGACCACGTCGGGCCTCTCGTCCTCGAGGACCGCCTTGAGCTTGAGCAGCACGTCGCACGTCACGTCGAACAGCGTCTGGCCCGGCTTCATGATCGCCAGGTCGTGGTCGGGAGTCACACCGAAGACACGCAGAACCTGGTCCAACATTTCGCGATGCTGGCCGGTCACGGTCACGACGGTCTCGAACTCATCCGCGCGTGCCTTCAGCTCGTTGACGAGCGGGCACATCTTGATTGCCTCCGGGCGCGTACCGAAGACGAGCATTATTTTTTTCATCAAAGTCACAACCTTCCTACTGCCCCTGCGCGCGGTAGCGGGCCTCGGTGGTCTCCTTGACCGGGCGCCACCAGGACTCGTTGGCCACGTACCAGTCGATGGTGGCCTTGCGCCCCTCGGCGAAGTCGGTGTGGGCCGGCCTCCAGCCGAGCTCGCGCTGGAGCTTGGTGGAGTCGATGGCGTAGCGGCGGTCGTGGCCGGGGCGGTCGGCGACCCAGTCGAAGTCCTCGGGGTCCTTTCCCATGGCCTCCAGGATCATGCGCAGGACGGTGATGTTGTCCCTCTCGCCATTAGCGCCGATGAGGTAGGTCTCCCCCATGCGGCCCTTCGTGAGGATGTCCCAGACGGCCGAGGAGTGGTCCTCGGTGTGAATCCAGTCGCGGACGTTCTCGCCCTTCCCATAGAGCTTGGGACGGACGCCGTCGATGATGTTCGTGATCTGCCTGGGGATGAACTTCTCCACGTGCTGGTAGGGGCCGTAGTTGTTGGAGCAGTTGGAGATCGTGGTGCGCAGGCCGTAGGCGCGCGTCCATGCGCGGACCAGCATGTCGGAGGACGCCTTGGTCGAGCTGTACGGCGAGCTCGGGTGGTAGGGCGT
>DAWCEJ010000146.1:0-4377 GCA_052274955.1 Collinsella sp. | reverse complement strand
CTACAGTCCTGCTCACGACGGAGGCCACATTAAGTGGCCTCCTGTTCGTGCGGAACTCGCGATAAACTTAACCCCCACCCCCCTCACGCGGCGGGCAACCGTCGTTGGGCTTATCACTGACACGAATAAACCGCTTGTATATCGTCTGCTGGCTTGGCACGGTACAATACTTGCAGCTTTAATTCGTGAATTAGTGGAGTTATTGATGGCAGAATCTCGTGCGGAGCGTAGGGCTCGTCGTGCTTTGATCGAGGCGGCTGAGGGGTCGGAGGAGAAAAAATCTTCTAAGAAATCCAAGTCGTCTCAGGATGCGAAGGGTAAGTCGGCGAAGGGCAAGGTTAAGACCAAGCGTTCTGGCTCTCGTCAGGGCGGGGATAAGGCGCCTCACGTTCGCTCCAAAGGCTCGCGCAAGGATTCGGCTCAGCCTGCGCGTAAGGCCGTGGATCCCAAGTCTCCCTGTTCCATCATGAAAGCTTGTGGTGGGTGCACGTCGCTTAATCGTCCTTATAAGAAGCAGCTCGCTGCCAAGCAGGCTGCTATGGAGGAGCTGTTTGCCGAGCTTTGTGAGCGCGAGGGCATCGCCGTTGATCTCATTCGCGGTATGGGTGTTACCTTGGGCGACCCGGGTAAGTACCCTGCGCCGCGTGGGTTCCGTCATAAGGCCGCGACCCCCTTTGCTCCTGGTAAGGAGGGTGCCGTTCGCTGCGGTTTCTTTGAGCGCGGCACGCACAGAATCGTTGCCGTGCCCGCGTGTCCTGTCGAGGCGCCGGGTGCTCGTCAGATTCTCAACGGTATCGCGCGCGAAGCTGAGCGTCTACGCATCCCTGCCTTTAACGAGGACAAGCATCTTGGCTTGCTCCGTTATGCCGTCGTTCGTTGCGGTTGGCGTACCGACCAAATCATGGTTACGCTCGTGACCGCTCAGCGCGACCTGCCGCACGCGCAGGAGTTCTTTGAGGCGGTTGCCGCGCTCGATCCGCATATCGTCACCGTTGCGCAGAATATCAACGGGCGCCCCGGCAATGCCATCCTGGGCGAGGAAACTCGTATCGTCTATGGGGCCGAGTGCATGCGCGACCAATTGCTCGGCTGCGAGTTCGACATCTCCCCCACCGCGTTCTATCAGACCAATCCGCAGCAGACCGAGCTGCTCTACCAACTCGCCATCGATGGTATGGACCTGCAGCAGGGCGACGTGCTTATGGACGCTTACTGCGGCAGCGGCACCATCGGCTTGTGCGCCGCGAAGGATGCCCAGGACAGAGGTGTCGGCATTATGCTGCTCGGCGTGGAGCGCAACCCGGCGGGCATTGCCGACGCACGTCGCAATGCCGAGCTCAACGGCCTCACCCGCAACGCGTGGTTTATGGCCGACGACGCCACCGATTACATCCTGGATGCCGCCGATAACAACGAGCGCGTCGACGTTCTCTCTATCGACCCGCCGCGCGCCGGCTCTACGCCCGAGTTCCTCGAGGCCGCTTGCACGCTCAAGCCGCGACGCATCACCTATATCAGCTGCAACCCTGTGACCCAGGAGCGCGACCTACACCAGCTCCTCGACGGCGGCTATCGCCTACTCAAGATCACGCCGGTCGACATGTTCCCCCATACCGACCACACCGAAACCGTAGCGGTCCTCGAGCGCCGCTAATCTAACGGCACAAGAAAGGGGCGGCCCGTCTGGACCGCCCCTTTTCGTTGAGCCTATATGCCTCGTTACATACCCTTGCGCAGATCACATACGCCAGCTGCTGCCATCTCGCGCAGCAGCGTCTCGCGGTCGCGTGTCACGATCAGATCAAGCGGGAAGTGAATCTCGTCGAGCATCTTGCGGGCATGGTCGAGCTTGCCGATCGCCATACCAATGTGCGCATCGGTCGAGACGCCGATTCCCACACCCAGTTCGGCGCAGCGCTCGGCAATCTTGCGGCACACGCCCCAATGCTCGGCATCGGCACCGTGCTCAAGGCTATGATTGTTGATCTCGATAATCTTGTGCTTGGCCTTGGCCGCCAGCAGCACCTCGTCGATATCGAACGGCACGCCCGAGCGACCCGTATGCCCCAACATGAACACCTTGGGGTGCTCCAGGGCATTGATATACATCTCGGTCGTCTGGGCAAGGGTCGCACCCTCGGCAAACTGCGGATTATGCACGCTTGCCACCAAATAATCCAAATTGCGCGTAACTAAATCGAACAGTGAATGCTGGCGGCTGTACGAATCGCCGGCAATATCGAGCGAAACGGGAATATCCTCGCCAAACAGGCTTCCGTCCAGCGAGACGATATCAGCCTCGGCGCCACGGAGCACCAGCACGCCGCTCCAAATGCGCGGCCAGATATCCTGGTTGATAAAGAACTGGAAACTGCGCAGGTCATTAGGGCAAGGTGTAACCATCGAGCTCAAATGGTCGGCAGAACCAAGCACCTGAAGGCCACGCTCGGCCGCCCAATATATATTCTCCTCGATGGTCGAATACGCATGCGCAGAGAACATCGTATGGGTATGGATGTCACAAGAAAGCAGGTAGGGCATCGGGTCTCCTTATCCAGTATGGCCGTCGCGTATATTCATTGTACGCATAGCCTTCGGCAGTCGTAAAACCGCTTCATCCCAATCACACAACGACATAGACAACGGGGTCCGGCTTAACACCAAACCCCGTTTCACGTAAAACATTACAAGCAGAGCGCTTTGCATTTAACGATATTCGTCTGCCAACTTTTTCCAAGCGGGCAACGAGTTGATAATCGTCTCGTAGCTTACGCAATACCCCAAGCGGAACCAACCCGGCATGCCAAAGCTATCCGAAGGCACCGCAAGCAGCTCGTACTTCTTCGCGCGCTCGCAGAAGGTGTTTGCATCGGGCTCCAACGCCTTTACCCACAGGTAGAAGGCACCGTCTGGCTCAACGTAGGTATAGCCGTACTCCGCCAGCGCATCGGTGAGTGCGTAACGATTGCGCGCATAGGCCTCAACATCGCTCGGCTCATCGATGCAGTCGACGATCACGCGCTGGAAGAGTGCCGGCGCGCACACAAAGCCCAGCGTACGGGCGGCACCGGCAACGGCGGGCATCAGCCGGGCGGCCTGCGGATTCGTATTGGGGACCAAGATCCAGCCCACGCGCTCGCCCGGCAGCGAAAGCGACTTGGAATACGAGTAGCACACGATGGTGTGCTCGTAGATCGAAGGCACCCAAGGCACTTCGGCACCATAGACGATCTCACGATACGGCTCATCCGAGATCAGCATGATCGGGCTCTCGGGATCGCGCTTGGCGTTGACTTCGCGTAAAACATTAGCCAGGCGCGTCAAGGTATCGCGCGTATAAACGGCGCCGGTCGGATTATTCGGCGAATCGATGATGACCGCTGTCGTCTTGTCGGTAATGGCCTTAAGAACGTTGCCCACGCTCAGCTGGAATGTGTCCTCGTTAGCAAGCGCCTCGACACACGTGCAGCCAGCCTTCTCGATCCAGACGCGATACTCCGGGAAGTACGGCGCGATAACGATAACCTCATCGCCCGGATTGGTAATGGCATTGAGCGTGCAGGTAAGCGAAGCCGCTGCACCCACCGTCATAAAGACATCCTTGCCCTCATAGCTCGTGTCAAAGCGGCGGTTCAGCGACTCGGCAACAGCTGCGCGGCATTGCGGCAAGCCCGGGGCGGGCGTATAGCCGTGCAATTGATCGCTCGGCAGCTCCAAAGCCTTTTTGATGGACTCCGCCACAGCAGCAGGCGCCGGAACACTCGGGTTACCGAGCGAAAAATCGAATACGTTTTCCGCACCGATCTGCGCCTTGCGCTCAAGGCCATAGCTAAAGATCTCGCGGATGATGGAACTCTCCGCGCCGCGAGCATACATGGTTTCGTTGATCATATCGACCTCTTTTCCGCCGCGCGAACGCGACCCTCAGTTGCATGCCGCCTATTGTACGCGCTTTGCCCAACCCCCAATTTGGGGGCAGGTTCCAAATTGGGGTTTTCGCTACCAAGTACCGCCAGGGTCTGCCACTCCCAGGTAGCACGTTCCGGCCACAAAAAACGTCCGCCGCCCAATGGGCGACGGGCGCTTCCCGATACATTGGCTGGGATCTGCCACAGCCGCACCCCTTCATTAAGGGACGAACCGGCTAGAGCAGCGTTCCCACCCAGCACGCCACAATGCAGGCGAGGATGGTTCCGACCAGGACCCACGTGGTCTTGACGCCCTTGCGGCCCATGATCCAATACATCACGCCAAACACGAGCAGCTGGGGCAGGCACGGCATGATCGTAGTGAGGTAATCGCCAAGCGGCTGTGCAGAGTCGCCGGTGCCGACCGTCAGCGGAATATCAAACGTGATAAAGCTCGCCACCATACCGC
>DAWCEJ010000145.1:0-1286 GCA_052274955.1 Collinsella sp. | reverse complement strand
TCATGGGCCACGTCGACCACGGCAAGACGTCGCTGCTCGACGCCATCCGTCACACCGGCGTCGCTGCCGGCGAGGCGGGCGGCATTACGCAGGCCATCGGTGCTTCGCAGGTCATGATCAACGACCGCAAGATCACCTTCATCGATACCCCCGGTCACGCCACCTTTACGGCTATGCGTGCCCGTGGCGCCAAGGTGACCGACATCGTCATTCTGATCGTGGCTGCCGACGACGGTGTCATGCCCCAGACGGTCGAGTCGATCAACCACGCCAAGGCCGCCGGCGTACCCATCGTTGTCGCCGTCAACAAGATCGATAAGCCCGGCGCCAACCCCGACCGTGTGCGTCAGGAGCTCACCGAGTACGGCGTCATCCCCGAGGAGTGGGGCGGACAGAACATGTTCGTCAACATCTCGGCCAAGCAGAAGATCGGTATCGACGATCTGCTCGAGACCGTGCTGCTCCAGGCAGATGTGCTTGAGCTCAAGGCCAACCCGGACACCTTTGCCTCCGGCAACGTCCTCGAGGCCAAGCTCGACAAGGGCCGCGGCTCGGTCGCTACCGTGCTCGTGACCCGCGGTACCCTGCACGTGGGCGATACGCTGGTCGCCGGCCTCACCTACGGCCGCGTCCGCGCCATGCTCGACCCCAAGGGCCGCGCCGTCACCGAGGCCGGTCCCTCCGACGCCGTCGAGATCCTGGGCCTGCAGTCCGTGCCCAACGCCGGTGACGAGTTCCGCGTGTTCGAGGACGAGCGTGAGGCTCGCGCGCTTGCTGACGAGCGTTCGCTCAAGGCCCGTATCGAGGAGCAGAGCCGCGTCAAGCACGTCACGCTCGAGAACCTCTTCGAGACCATTGCCGACGCCGAGGTCAAGGAGCTCAACCTGATCATCAAGGCCGACGTCCAGGGTTCCATCGAGGCCCTTCAGGACTCGCTCGACAAGATGGATCAGTCCGAGGTTCGCATCAACACGATCCACTCCGCCGTTGGTGCCATCAACGAGACCGACGTCGTCCTGGCCGACGCCTCCAACGCCATCATCATCGGCTTTGGCGTCCGCCCCGACGGTAAGGCACGTTCCGCCGCCGAGCGCGAGGGCGTCGAGATCCGTTGCTACGACGTTATCTACAAGTGCCTCGAGGAACTTGACGCTGCCCGTATCGGCATGCTTAAGCCCACCGAGGTCGAGGTCTCCACGGGTACCGCGACCGTCCTGGACACCTTCAAGGTGCCCAAAGTCGGTATCGCCGCCGGTGTCCGTGTCGAAGAGGGCGAGATCGCCGCG
>DAWCEJ010000144.1:0-5258 GCA_052274955.1 Collinsella sp. | reverse complement strand
GCGCGGGGGTTTCTTCTGTTCCGACGGCTCGCTCTGCCGCGGCCGCGCTTTTGTCTGGTGGGATTTCGCTGAAGCAAAGCCTCGCCTTCGGCGGGCGTGGTAGCCTTTGTCGTTGATTGAACTTTTGTGTAACGAAAGGATGAACATGGCAGCTGCACAGCCGCTTAAGATTCGCATGGTTGCCGGACTTGGCAACCCTGGCGATGAGTATGCCGAGACCCGCCACAACGCCGGTTTTAAGGCGATCGACGAGCTGGCCCGTCAGGCCGGCGTCACGTACTGGAAAAACCAAGCAGGCGCCGAGGTCGCGCTCATCAACATCAACGATGCCGAGGAAGAGAACGGCAAGCGCCAGATTGTACTGGTCAAGCCGCAGTCGTACATGAACACCTCGGGCGGGCCCATCTCCAAGCTCTGCCGCGAGTACAAGATCAAGGCCGAGGAGCTGCTCGTCATCCACGACGAGCTCGATATTCCCGCCGGCGACGTGCGTGTTAAGGTGGGCGGAGGCCATGCCGGTCACAACGGCCTGCGCTCCATCATCGACAAGATGGGCAGCCGCGACTTTAGCCGTATCCGCACCGGCATCGGCAACCCTCCCGGCAAGATGGCCGTGGCAGACTACGTGCTCAAGCAGCTGCGTGCCCGCGAGGCCGAGGATTTCCAGGACACCTGCGCCCGCGCGGCCGACGCCGCCGGCCTGGCGATCGTGCACGGCGTGGTTTATGCCCGCGACCATGTCAACGGCGCCGCCTCCGCCAACGGCAAGCACTAAAACCTATCATTTAGGGACAGGTTTATTTTGGCAGGTTTTACCTGCGGAAACGCCCCAGTTGCGGCATCGCAATCAACCGCGCGCCGACATACATGCATAGCACCCCAAATGGGGCCGGCCTCATCACAACCCGAGGCCGGCCCCCTTTGCCGTTTTGCCTGATAAAACCGACCAAAATAAACCTGTCCCTTTTTGGTAGGCCGAAGTGGATAAACCCTTTTCCCACCTGCCAAAGAAACACGTAAGCGACATTGCCATGAGGGTATAATTTGCACCGTATGTCTGCACAACGCCTGTGCGCGTACGGTTTTATTCGGGCTACCGTCCATTTCCGTGGAGGCACGGTTCGGCGGCCCTAACAAGAGAGGGGTTCTATGTATAAGATCCTGGAGAAGACGCAGTTCTCGGAGAAGGTGTTCAAGTTCCGCATCGAGGCGCCTGCAATCGCCAAGCATGCGCACGCTGGACAGTTCCTCATGGTTCGCGCCAACGAGACGGGCGAGCGTGTCCCGTTTACCCTGGCCGGCTGGAACGGTGACGAGGGCTGGGTCGAGTTCATCTTCATGGTGATCGGCAAGACCACCGAGATGCTTTCCACCTACGAGGCCGGCGAGTCGCTGCGCGACGTCGTGGGCCCGCTGGGCGTTCCCACCGAGATGGCCGAGGGCCCCTGCGCCGTCATTGGCGGCGGCGTCGGCCTGGCAATTGCCTTCCCGGTCGCCAAGCACCTGGTCGAGACCGGCCACGAGGTGCACGCCATCATGGGCGCCCGCACCAAGGACCTCCTGCTTATGGAGGACCAGTTCCGCGAGCTCCTCGACGAGGACCACATCCACATCACCACTGACGACGGCTCCTACGGCGAGCAGGGCGTTGTCACCGCTCCGCTGGAGCGCCTGCTGCAGGACAAGGCCGTGAGCCAGGTCTTCTGCGTCGGCCCCGTTCCGATGATGAAGTTCTCGACCCTCACCGCCCAGAAATACGACACCCCCATCACCGCGTCCCTCAACCCCATCATGGTTGACGGCACCGGTATGTGCGGCTGCTGCCGCGTCGAGGTGGGCGGCGTGACCAAGTTCGCTTGCGTCGACGGCCCCGACTTCGATGCCACCCTGGTCGACTGGGATGACCTTCGTGCCCGCCAGGCCGCTTACCGTTCCGAAGAGGGCGAGTCCCTCAAGGCCTATGAGGAAAAGAGCTGCGCATGCCACTAGTTAACGGTCGTTTCGTTGCCGATATGAAGTTGCCCCGCACCCCCGATAACGAGGAGCCGGCTGCCGAGCGCGCCTGCGACTTCCGCCCCGTCGACAAGGGCTTCACCGAGGAGATGGCGCTGGCCGAGGCTGAGCGCTGCCTCAACTGCAAGAAGCCGTTCTGTGTTGAGGGCTGCCCTGTCAACATCAACATTCCCCGCTTTATCGAGCAGATCCGCGCGAAGGACTTCGGCGGCGCTCTCGATACCATCCGCGAGGACTCCATGCTTCCCGCCATCTGCGGCCGCGTCTGCCCGCAGGAGAACCAGTGCGAGGGCAAGTGCATCCGTGGTAAGAAGTCCGAGCCCGTGGCCATCGGCCAGCTCGAGCGCTTCCTGGGTGACCGCCCCGAGCTCGCCTCCACGCCCAAGATGGCTCCCAAGAACGGCAAGAAGGTCGCCGTCGTGGGCTCTGGCCCGTCCGGCATCACCTGCGCCGGCGAGCTCGCCCGCAACGGCTTTGACGTTACCGTCTTTGAGGCTTTCTTCACCGGCGGCGGCGTGCTGGTCTACGGCATCCCCGAGTTCCGTCTGCCCAAGGCGGTCGTCAAGCGCGAGATTGACGGCCTGGAGGACATGGGCGGCAAGTGTGAGTACAACTCCGTCGTTGGCAACATGGCCACGGCCGAGGAGCTGTTCGAGCAGGGCTTCGACGCCATCTACGTGGCGACCGGCGCTGGCCTGCCCAAGTTCCTCAACGTCCCCGGCGAGAACCTGCCCAACGTCTTCTTCGCGAACGAGTACCTCACCCGCGTGAACCTGATGAAGGCCAACAAGTTCCCCGAGTACGACACCCCCACCAAGCACGGCAAGAACGTCGTCGTCTTTGGTGGCGGCAACGTGGCTATGGACGCCGTCCGTACCGCCAAGCGTCTGGGCGCCGAGCACGCCATCATCGCCTACCGTCGTACCGAGGACGAGATGCCCTGCCGTCGCGCCGAGCTGCACCATGCCAAGGCCGAGGGCGTCGAGGTTCTACCGCTCGTCTCCCCGCTCGAGTTTGTCGCTGGCGAGGACGGCTCCGTGTGCGCCGTCAAGGTCCAGAAGATGGAGCTCGGCGAGCCCGACGAGTCCGGCCGCCGTCGCCCGGTGCCCATCGAGGGCGCCATCGAGGAGATCCCCTGCGACGTCGCGATCTCGGCTATCGGCACCAACGCCAACCCCTTCGCTGCCAAGATCGGCGGCAAGATGGAGCTCAACAAGTGGGGCTACATCGTCGCCGACGAGGAGACCGGCCAGACCACCGATCCCCGCATCTGGGCCGGCGGCGACATCGTCACCGGTGCCGCTACGGTCATTCTGGCGATGGGCGCCGGCAAGAAGGCCGCCGCTTCGATCACCAAGAGCCTGCTGGGCGAGTAATCACCTGCAGCGCTAGCCACCAAACGGCAAAGTCCCCGTCGAGCACGCGCCCGGCGGGGACTTTTTCTATACCGGCCGCCAGACCACCACGATGGGGACAGGCACCTTTGTGGTAGTTTGGGGCCTGGTCGATCGTTTTGTCTCGATCTGTAACAGTTAGGACCTGTTGAGCCTCGTAGTTGTTACAGATCAAGATATTGTGCGAACATCCGCCTGTTCATCTCAATCTGTAACAGTTAGAGACCAAATTCCCCGCTACGTGTTACAGATCAAGACGTTAGGTTAGCGGCCATTCGGTTCATCTAAATCTGTAACATCTAGGGCCGTTTTGGGCAGCCAGGTGTTACAGATTGAGATCTTGATAAAGCCGAGGACGGGCGCTGCCACCAAAACCTAGCGCTTGCGGCGCTTGGTTGCGGCGATGCCGGCCGCGGCAACGGTTGCGCCGGCGATGCCTAGGGCGGTGGCCGTCATCGCGGTGGTGTCGCCTGTGGCGACTAGAGCGGTATCGGACTTCTTGGCCGGCGTGGCTTTCTCAACCGTCTTGGTCGTGGTGGTGGTCGCGGGCGACTTGGCCGCGGGTTTGGTCTCGGGCTTCACTTCGGGCTTGGTCTCGGGCTTAACCTCAGGCTGCGGTGTCGGCTTGGGATCCGGCGTAGGCTGCGGATCGGGAGTCGGCGTGGCTTCAAGCGTAAAGGTCAGATCGGTGTTGAGCCACAGGGTGTAAATCCAGCCGCTGTCCTCATCGGATACGCTATCCGCGACCTGGTAGCCGCACTCCTGGCCGTTGATCACCAGCTTGGTGTTGGGCGTAAAGTAGAAGCCGCGCGCCGACTTAAGGTAGATGCCGTAGCGATAGGTCACGCCAGGCTTAAAGGCATCGATGTGGTTCGTGATGTTCTGATCCCAGAACTTCTGAGAGTTCACTTCGCTGCCATCGCTGCCCGTCCAGAACTCACACTGAGGAAGGGAGTTGGAGCCCGTCGGAACATTCGCCGTAAAGACCGGCTTATCGCCCGCCTTGAAGGTGGTCGTGGCACCGTTGATCTCGATAACGTCGATGGCCCGCCATTCGTCGATCGGCTGCTCGCACAGCATATTGTCAGCGTTTGGCGCGAAGACGCCGTTGACGGTCTTGATGTGGTGCGCTCAATGACCGTTGACGTTCATATTGCAGTCATCGGCCACGGTATTGTCGCCCTTGAGCCTCAGCTCAACGGAGTACATGTAGAACTTTCCCTCTTCGAAGTGGTCAATCTTCTTCATGCCCGGCGTGTACTTCGCGGGGTCGGAATACCAGAAGGCAACGGGTACCGACTCCCCGGATTCCATATCGAGCTCCATCTCTTCCCAGCACTCATAGGCGATCTCGTACTTGTCGGCGTCAGCAGCGGGGATCGTCGCGGTCGCGCGCGGCGCCTCGCCGGGCGCGTAGTCGGTCTTCACGTCGTTGACGTCCAGGTTATGGAGGGCTTCGTTTTCCGATGCAACGAGCGTAATTTCGCTCTTGATGACGTAGCGGAGGTAATAATCGTACCTGGTTTCGTTGAGGATAGTCGAGCTGCCTTCATAGTCAGTTCCGGTATACTCCAGTGCCGTGCCAATATAGAGAGCCTCATTGCGCGTGAGTCGATACGAGCCGCCTGCCGCGCCACCCGTAAAGGTCAGCGTCAGCCTCATGTAATCGCCAACAGGCTCAAAGCGGGCCGTCACATCGGACATAGATGTGTCCTGGACTTCAGCCAGGGTGCCCGAAGCAGCATCGGCCCGGTAGTACTTGGTTTCGACAAGTTCGCAGAGCGGCTCATCCGGCATGCCGCCCTCAACATCGGGAAAATCATAGGTATACGACTGGCCCTTTTCGAGTGT
>DAWCEJ010000143.1:0-9408 GCA_052274955.1 Collinsella sp. | reverse complement strand
GTACGAGACGGTTGAGGACGTGCACGGCCGCCGCCTGCTGCTTATCGATGACGTTATCACCACGGGCGCGACCATGGCAGCAGCCTCGGCGGAGCTCAAGCGTGCCGGCGCTGCGGCAGTCGATGGCCTTGCTATCGCACGTGTTTGGTAGGGGTGGTTTTGTGGCAGTGAAGATTGAGCGGCGCAACGAGCCGACAGGCGAACAGCTAGCGGCTTCCGTAATCCTAACAGGCGCTTCAGCGCTGCGCATGATGCGCGCCGAGCGCCGGCAGATGGGCTATATCAGCTGGAAGGACTTTAATCCCGATGAAGAGCGCCGTGTGCTGCGCACGTCGTCGCCCTCGACCGAGGATATCTATCTTCCTGACTTGGTGCGAATTGGAGCCAAAAGTGGCGAGGTGCAAGAAGATCTGTGCTTGCTGGTGGGATCCGCGGCGCAGCGCCGCCGCATGCCTGGCGTAGGCTGGTCCGTGTGTTCCGGGTTGCCCGCCGGCTCGATTCTAGAGGTGGAACCGGGGGTGTACAGCCTATCTCCCGAGGCCCTTTGTGTTGCCGTTGCGCGCGAGGTCGGCTGCATCCAGGCGTTTGCCCTGGCCCAGGAGCTGTGCTCTAAGATTTCACTGAGCGACCGCGGGAAGTATCTGCCTCCCTACACCTCGCCTGTTGCGAATAAACTTGCAAAGGACAAGGACCAGCCAGCAGACGTGGGCTACTTTGAAGTCGAGCCGGTGCTGACGCCCGATCGCCTGGCAGATTACCTTGCGGCATGCAAGGGGAATGTGGCCAAACAGCTGCTGCGTCTGTGTCCCTATCTTTCGGAAAACCTGCTCTCGCCCATGGAGTGCATCATGCTCGCCCTGTTTTCGCTTCCGTTTTCCTATGGCGGGTTTGCCTGCGGGCCTTTTAAGACCGACTACAAGATCGAGTTCGATGACCGTGCGCAGGCAATCTCGGGGATGCCTCATGCAGTTTGCGATGCGTATCAAGAGGCAGCCCGGTTTGACCTGGAATACAACGGTGAGCTGGGCCATTCCTC
The DNA here is from genome assembly GCA_052274955.1 of Collinsella sp. GTDB lineage: Bacteria > Actinomycetota > Coriobacteriia > Coriobacteriales > Coriobacteriaceae > Collinsella. The sequence continues at coordinate 8,372 of DAWCEJ010000143.1, read as the reverse complement.
CCGGAGGGGACGTATCCATGATGAAAAACGCAACACGGGCTTGATTACTATGGGAATCGAGGTCGCGACGGTCAACAACGAAATGCTCTGCGACATGGAAGCGATGGAAGCGCTCGCATGGCGCATCCACCAGCGTATGCGAAAGCGGTACCGGAATCGTGTCGATGCCCGCAGGAAGAAGCAAGAGGCGTTGCTTAACACGCTGCGGGCGTGTTTTGGGCTTAAGCCGGTCTAATTCACGTCGAAAATAGGGGGTTAATCATATGCCCTGGCCAAAATATGGCAAATATGAGTACTGTCACTAAATCAGTAACAGCAAAATCAAGGAATTTAGGACTCGGAGGCGGCATAAAGTAAGAAGATAATAAACAAATGTGGAATAACTAAGCATCAGGTTAGCGACATTGAGCGCAAAATCTGTCCGAGAGGCCAAAATTGCCTGTTACTAAATTGGTGACAGTACTCATATTTGCCATTTTTTGGCCACGGCACCCTGGGAAGGGTGCCCCGGAGCTCCCCATAGGGGAGCTCCGGGCTTCACAGGGGCACGAATAGCCCACTCCGACCTGCGAAATCTGTACTCGCGATGCGAATGACGCCCCTAACCTTAAACTATAGCTTGAACTTAGCTATAATGCGCTACGTTCCTACCAGGCTGTGGTTGCGGACGGACGAAATGCCCGTCCTAGTCCAAGACAGACGCGGTCAAAGGGATCCACGTAAGCGACCGCGTGCGCGCGGCGCGATCATGGCGCGTCCTAGATGTAAGCCGCACCGTCCGTTCTACTTTCTTTGGGGCAATACCGCCTCGCGGGCGAGCGGGCCAGTCGTGAAGGTGGCTGCGGCCTCCCGAGCAAACACCCCGGTGCGCAAGTGTGGGGTCAAATACCAGGTCAGCTGGTGGGAACAATCTGATATTCCGCGCAACGCACGGATCGTATACGACACAGAAGGCAGGGTAGTGGACATGGTGAGGGGCAGCTTGATGCACGCGGCTCGGTTAGGTGCTGGGACCGCAGCGGTCATCGCCGTTTTGGGCCTGAGCGGATGCGCGTTCAACCCGCTGTCTACGTTCACGACTCCCACGATCGACCAGATCGAGTACGAGACCGTCACGCCCGCGGTGTCGGATGATGCCCTGGTCACCCCCGGTACCCTGACGGTTGCCCTCGATACCTCCGATGCGCCGCAGGCCATGCAGGGCGCTGACGGCGAGCTCACGGGGTATGCAGTCGACGCTGCCCGCGCCCTCGCAAGCCGCATGGGCCTCAAGGTCGCCTTCGTCGATGCATCTTCGGCCGATTCTGCGCTCGGCGACAAAAAGGCCGATATCTTCATTGGCGACATCAACTCCACGGACGGTGACGTCAGCACGCTCGGTACCTGCCTGTACGATGCCGCTTCCGTGTTTGGCAAAACCAGCGACGGCGGGTCGTTGAACGTTTCCACCGACACGCTTAACACGGCGACCCTGGGCGTTCAGATGTCCTCCGCCTCACAGGAGGCGCTTGCCAAGCAGAGCATCACTGCCAACCAAAAGACCTACTCCAACATCAACGAGTGCTTTGAGGCGCTCGAGTCCGGCGAGGTCGACTACGTGATCTGCGACTCCACGGCTGGCGGCTACCTTGCGCGCCTGATGAGCCAGATCTCCTACGTCGGCGCGCTCGAGGCGCCCTCGACGCTCGGCGTTGCGGGCCTCGCGGCCAACGACGAACTGTGCAGCGCCGTGAGCGATGCTCTCGACGGTATTACTGCCGACGGTACGCTCGAGGCAGTCCACTCCGTCTGGTACGGTACGATGCCTTACGACCTCACCACCAAGACGGTTTCGGGCGCCAACATGCAATCGTCTAGTTCCGCGTCCTCCGACAAAACCTCCTCCGATCCCAACGGCGAGAGCTCGTCCTCCGAGGACAAGTCGTCCAGCCAGGAGAGCACCATCACCGACGACGACATTAACAAGCTCAACAGCTAGTTATTGCTAGGGGTAGCGTCTCCTATACGCTAGGAAGGACGCCTCTTCACGGTTTCAACACGCAAGGCCGGGCCTCCCCAACAGGGAAGCCCGGCTTTTTCGTTTCTATAAAACCAGCAGGTCAAAGCCAATTTCTAGGGCCAAAACATAAGCCGCCGACGCCCTCCTATAGCGCACTTTGCCACAGAAAAGTGCGAGACTTCGGTATGCGGTATCAAGCAATCGTTATTCGGGTCTTTAGGAATCCGCGTGATTAAATGCACGGCAATGGGTACATAGCCAGTACAGTAAGTCCCCGAGGCAGATTGGAGCCACGTATGGATATCAAGGTTTCTGGACGCAAGACGACGGTAACCGATGCTCTGCGTGCGCATGTGGATGAGAAGATCGGCGAGGCGCTCAAGGTTTTCGATATCGAGCCCATGACGGTCGACGTTGTACTTCGCTATGAGAAGAACCCCTCGAACCCCAACCCGGCAATCGTCGAGGTTACGGTTCGTGCCCGCGGTTCGGTGATTCGCGTTGCCGAGCACGGTGCAGATATGTACGCCGCCATCGACCTCTCCGCCGATAAGGTCACCCGCCAGCTGCGCAAGTTCAAGACCAAGGTCGTGGACAACCGCCAGGGCGGTGCCAGTGCAGCGGATGTCGCACCGGTCGAGCGCGTCGAGGATCTGGCCGACCTGCTGCTGCCCGAGGAGGAGGACGACCTGCTCGTCCGCGAGAAGGTCATCGATGTCACCCCGATGACCGAGGAGCAGGCGCTGGTGCAGACCGATCTGCTTGGTCATGACTTCTACGTGTTCGAGAACGCGACGACTGGCCTCATCAATGTGGTGTATCACCGTAAGAATGGTGGATATGGCATCATCAAGCCCCGCATCGAAACACTTGACGAGTAAAATACGTTAACTTGCATGAGTTAACGGTGGCGGCCATCCCATGCGGGTGGCCGCCTTTTTACGTAAGGAGTCGCTTTGATGGACAAGGCCGCATCCGCCGGTCATTCGAACCGTTGCCGCATCGTCGTCGATACCTGCTGCGACTTTAGCCCCGAGGTCGCCGCGAACCTCGATGTCGATATCCTGGGTTTCCCTTTCATTATCGATGGCGAGGAGCGCACAGACGACATCTGGTCGAGCATGAGCCCTAAAGAGTTCTACGACCGCATGCGCGCCGGTGCCCGCGTGTCCACCTCGGCTGTGTCGCTCGGTCGCTATATCGAGTTTTTTACCGAGTGCGCCAAAGAGGGCACGCCCACGGTCTACCTGTGCTTTACCTCGGCGCTGTCGTCGAGCTATAACTCCGCGTGCCAGGCGGCAGATGCCGTGCGCGCCGAGTATCCCAACTTTGAGCTCTACGTGGTCGACAACGCTCTGCCCTGCGCGACCGGCGCGCTCTTGGCGCTCGAGGCCGTGCGCCAGCGTTCGGCGGGACTGACCGCCAAGCAGCTGGTCGATTGGGCAAACGAGGCAAAAACCTACGTGCACGGCTACTTTACGCTCGAGAGCTTCGACGCACTGGCTGCCGGCGGCCGCATCCCTCCCGCGGCGGCGCAGCTCACGGCAAAGCTCGACGTCAAACCCGAGCTGTCCTACGACCTGGCCGGCTCGCTGTCGCTGATCGGCGTCAACCGCGGTCGCAAGAAGGCGCTCAAGTCCATTCTCAAGTCGTTCCGCGAGAACTATGTGCCCGATCGCACCATGCCCATCGCCATTATGACGGCCGATGCCGAAAAGGACGGCGACTGGCTCGAAGCCGCCATCCGCAAGGAGGAGGGCTGCGCCGACGTCACGATCATTCGCAGCTCCGTCGGTCCTACCATCGGCTCGCACGTGGGCCCCGGCATGGTGGCCTGCGCGTTTTGGGGTAAGAACCGCGCCGACAAGGCGTCGCTTTCCGACCGCATCGCCCGCCGCGTGCGCGGTCAGTAGGCAAGTAACGCGGCCGTAATCGATCCCAACTCACAGCCCAAACGCTGGCACCGAGTATTCAACCTGGTAATAACACCCAACCCAAAAGGAAAGGCTTCATGGCAAACAAGCTCTCTGTCGCATTTATCGGCACCGGAATCATGGGTGCCCCCATCGCCGGCCACATTCTGGACGCCGGCTATCCCGTCACGGTCAACAACCGCACTAAGTCCAAGGCGGCGGCGCTTATCGAGCACGGCGCAGTCTGGGCCGATACGCCGGCAGATGCCGTGGCGAACGCCGACGTCGTCTTTACCATGGTGGGTTATCCCTCCGAGGTCGAGGAGCTCTACCTGGCGGGCGACGGCCTGCTGGCCTGCACTAAGCCCGGCGCGGTGCTGATCGACCTCACTACGAGCTCGCCCGAGCTCGCCCGTGACATTGCCGAGGCCGCCCAGGTTTCCGGCCGCATGGCGTTTGACTGTCCCGTCACCGGCGGCGAGTCGGGTGCTATCGCCGGCACGCTTACGGCTATCGTTGGCGCTACCGAGAACGACATCGCTCCGGTCCGCGATATCCTTTCCACCTTTGCGGCAACCATCTGCTGCTTCGATGGTGCCGGCAAGGGCCAGGCTGCCAAGCTCGCCAACCAGGTGTCGCTGGGCGCCTGCATGGTCGGCATGGCAGACGCCATGGCATTTGCCGAGCTGAGCGGCCTTGACCTGGAGAAGACCCGCCAGATGATCCTGGGCGGCACCGGCAAGTCCGGTGCCATGGAGAGCCTGGCCCCCAAGGCGCTCGACGGCGACTACAAGCCCGGCTTTATGGTCGAGCACTTCATTAAGGACCTGCGCCTGGCCCTTGCCTACGCCGACGACCGCGAGCTCGCGCTGCCCGGTGCCGACGTGGCCTTTACGCTCTACGATATGCTTGACGCCATCGGTGGCGCCAAGCTGGGCACCCAGGCCATCACGGTCCTCTACAAGGAGGAGGCCGACGCCATCGCCGCCGGTCTGGACTGGTCGCAGTATCGCCCCGAGGAGCACGGTGCCCACGAGGACGGTTGCGGTTGCGGCGAGCACGGCGACGACCATGAGTGCGGTTGCGGCCACCATCACGGCGAGGACCACGAGTGCTGCGGCGGCCACGGCCATGATGACGGCCACGAGTGCTGCTGCGGCCACCATCACGAGGAGTAGCGCCCATGAGCTGGACGTTCGTGGTGCTCGCGCTGGTGCTCTTTATCTTTGCGATCTACATTGGCTTCTTGTGCGGCCAGTGGGCCTGCGAAAAGCGCGTCATCACCAAGCGCGACTACTGGATTGCCAACTTTGCGGGTGCGGCGGCAGTTGTCCTGCTGACCTGGGTGTTCTCGCTGTTCCCGCTGGTGCAGTTTGCACCGATCGGCTGGCTCGGCGGCTTTATCGCCGGCCTTAAGATGAGCTTTGGCGAGTCCGTCGGCCCGTGGCGCAAGCACGATGAGGTCTTTAACGTCAACAAGGCCCATCGCGCCGCGGCCGATGCGGGCGATGCCGAGGAGCGCCGCCGTGCACGTCGCAATGGCGCGGCCGACCGACAGCTCATCTCGGTCACCGATGACAGCAAGGGTGCTGGTAAGCACGCCAAGAAATAGTAAGAAGAGGTAACTATGGCAGAAAACAAAGACGAACAGCTCACCGACGAGGAGCTGGCACAGCTTCAGCTGGCAGAGGAGAACGAGAACGCCGTCGACCGCCTGGTCCAGGAGCTCGGCTGCCCCACACGCCGCATTCGCCAGTTTGCCGCCCGCGTGCTGCACCTGCTCGCCGAGCGCGATCCGCAGCGCGTCGTGCCCTGCGTGCCCGCGCTGATCGAGGCGCTCGACCGCCCCGAGGCTCAGACCCGCTGGGAGGCCCTCGATGCCCTGACGGCGCTCGCCACCACCTGCCCCGAGCAGATGGGCGATGCCTTTGAGGGCGCCGAGACCGCGCTGTTCGACGAGCTTTCCTCCACGCTGCGCTATGCCGCCTTCCGCCTGCTGTGCGTGTGGGGCGCCACGAGCGTCGAGCGTTCGCGCGAGGCTTGGCCCATTCTGGACGAGGCCATCCAGTGCTACCACGGCGATCTTGAGTACCGTGACATGCTAGGCTGCCTGTACGAGTTTGGCCAGGGCGAGATCGACGCCGAGGTTGCCGAGAAGCTCGCGCTGCGCCTTAAGTTCGATGCCGAGAACGGCAAGGGCAGCTATCTCAAGGCCCGTTCGAGCGAGATTTGCGAAATGCTTGTTAAACGTTTCGGCCTGGATCTCTCCAAAAAGAAGAAGCGTGCTAGCGTTAAAAAATCTGACGACGCCGAAGACGAGGAGTAACAGATTATGGCGCACGATGTAGTCCTGATTCCCGGTGACGGTATCGGTCCCGAGATCACCCAGGCCATGCGCCGCGTGGTCGAGGCCACCGGTGTCCAGATCAACTGGAACGTCCAGGAGGCCGGTGCCGGCGTCATGGACGAGTTTGGCACGCCGCTGCCCCAGCACGTGCTCGATGCGGTCGCCGAGACCAAGGTTGCCATCAAGGGCCCCATCACCACGCCGGTCGGTACGGGCTTCCGCAGCGTCAACGTCGCCCTGCGCAAGCACTTCGACCTGTATGCCTGCGTGCGCCCCTGCCTGTCGCAGCCGGGTGACGGCTCTCGTTTCCGCGATGTCGACCTGGTCATCGTGCGCGAGAACACCGAGGACCTCTACGCCGGCATCGAGTTCGACGAGGGCGCTGCCGAGGTCGAGGAGCTCTCGCAGCTCGTCGAGCGCTCGGGCCAAAAGACCTTCGCTGCCGATTCCGCTATCTCGATTAAGCCGATCTCTATCGCCAAGAGCCGCCGCATTGTGGAGTATGCCTTTGAGTATGCCCGCCGCTGTGGCCGCAAAAAGGTGACGGCCGTGCACAAGGCCAACATCATGAAGGCGACCGACGGCCTGTTCCTGCGCGTCGCGCGCGAGGTGGCCGCAAACTATCCCGATATCGAGTTCAATGACAAGATCGTCGACGCCACCTGCATGGGCCTGGTCCAGAACCCCAATGACTTCGATGTCCTGGTGCTGCCCAACCTGTACGGCGACATCGTCAGTGACCTGTGCGCCGGCCTGGTGGGCGGCTTAGGCATGGCTCCCGGCTCCAACATCGGTGCCGATTGCGCCATCTTCGAGGCAACGCACGGCTCCGCGCCCGATATCGCTGGCCAGGATATCGCCAACCCCACGGCCGAGATCCTCTCTGCTGCGATGATGCTCGATCACCTGGGCGAGAACGACGCGGCCAATCGCATTCGCGTGGCCGTCTCTGCCACGCTCGACGAGGGCGAGCAGGTCACCGGTGACGTGCGCCGCGCCCAGACCGGCTCCGTCGAGGGCGCCGTGGGCACGCAGGCATTCGCCGATGCCGTTATCGCGCACCTCGCCTAAGGCATGCGGCCCGCAAACGCCTAAATAGTACTTAAGTGTTTGCGTATAACCTAAGAATCAATACGCCCGGCGCTCCGTCGGGCGTATTCTATTGGGGACTATGTTTCCTAACAAGGAGTAACTGATATGGGTCTGATTCAAAAGAAGGACGAGAAGGACGAGATCGACGGCATCCAGATCATCGAGCGCGGCGAAGGTCCCGACGGTGACGAGGAAGAGAAGATCGACTTGGTCGCCGGTACGTCTGCCGAGCACATTGCCGCCGGTACGACTGCCGAGGAGGAAGACGCCCGTCTGGAGGCTCAGATCGCCGCGGACGCCGCCGACGAGAACCTGATGCCCGAGGCACAGGACGAGGACGACGATATCCTGGGTTCCGACGAGGACGACCACGCATCCAAGCACAAGAAGACGATGATCGCCGCCTTTGTGGTTGCCGTCGTGATTGCTGCCGTGGTCGGCTTCTTTATCGGCAACGGTGGCTTTGGCGGCAAGGGCATTGGCTCGTCGACCCTGACCGAGGACCAGCTCGACTCGACCGTGGCAAGCTATAGCTACAACGGCAAGAAGAGCGACATCACCGCGCGCGAGGCCATCGAGAGCCAGTACAGCCTCGATACCGTCAAGGATAGCGATGGCAACTACACTGCCCCTTCCGCCGATGTCATCCTTTCCTACGTGCGTAACAAAATCCTGCTCGACGCCGCCGAGGACGAGGGCATTACCGTCTCTTCCAAGGAGATGAAGAAGTACGCCGAGGATTCCATCGGCACTTCGGACTACGACACCATGGCCACGCAGTATGGCGTGTCCAAGGACCAGGCCAAGCAGATTGTCCGCCAGTCCGCGACGCTGCAGAAGCTCTATAAGAAGAAGGTGGGCGACAGCTCCGCAAGCATGCCGACCGCTCCGACCGAGCCTTCTGACGGCAACGAGGATACCGCGAGCAAGGATTACGCCGACTACATCATCAACCTTGCCGGCGACGAGTGGGATAGCGAAAAGGGCACCTGGAAGGACGCCGATAGCACCTACGCTAAGG
>DAWCEJ010000142.1:0-1785 GCA_052274955.1 Collinsella sp. | reverse complement strand
CATGCGTATGATGGCCGTTGTCATGACGGTCATGATGCTTTGGATGGGCTGGAGCCTTCCCGTTGGTGTTCTGCTGTACTACGACGTCTCGTCTGCTTGGCAGGTTATCCAGCAGATTTTTGTGACGCAGAAGGTCATCGACAAGGCGAAGGCCGATGAGGAGGAGCGCCTTAAGAACGCGCCGCTGCAGGTTGAGGTCACTCGTCGCGAGAAGAAGCCGCGCCCGCACAAGAAGAAGTAGCGGGATATCAATCTTATTTAGGTACCTAACTTTTGGAGTACGTTATGTCTGAAGAGATCATCGAGGATATGCTTGAGGAGGTTGCCCCGCAGGTCGCGGGCGATTATCCCGAGATTGCACAGCGCTACAAGGCCGGTGAAGAGCTGACCGACGAGGAGCTCGACACCATTGCCGATGTCGCGATTTCCATCCTGCGTTCCATCCTTTCGCACTTCGATGCCGCCAACTCTCCTATCGATGAGTATGAGGGCGACGAGGGTGAGCTGATTCTGGATGTAACGGCTCCCGACCTTGCTGTTCTCATTGGCCGTCATGGTCGCACCCTTGATGCCCTTCAGGTTATGTTCTCTTTGCTGGTGAGCCGCAAGCTTGGCTTTAGGTATCCGGTTGTAGTGGACGTCGAGGGATACAAGAGCCGCCGTCAGGACAAGGTTGCCTCCATGGCACAGTCTGCAGCCGAGCGTGCCATCCGCACTCATAAGAGTGTTTCGCTTCCGCCCATGAATGCCTATGAGCGTCGACTGGTTCACATTGCACTTCGTGGCAATGATGCCGTCGATACTCATTCTGAGGGTTCTGACCCTGATCGCCATGTGGTGATTGTTGCTCGATAATCTGCTCGAGCTTATGCTAAGGGGACGTGGTTTCCACGTCCCCTTTTTTTGTCAAAAGTTCTCGATACACTGATTTTTGTCAGAAAGGAGCTTTCGTTGTTAGTACTTACTGATCAGCAAGCTGACGAGATGTTGACTCGTCTATCTTCCTATTGCAAAGAGTATTCCTTGAGCGTATCTGATGTTGAGCTGAGGAAATGTATTCAGCATTTGGATTTGGTTCTGGAAACAAATAAGACAACTAATCTCACCCGTATTCTTAACGTAGAAGATGCTGCGGTACTTCATATCCTCGACTCACTTGTTTTGCTCCCCTATATCAATAAGGCTCCTGAGGGAGCTTTGCTCGATATGGGGACAGGTGCGGGCTTCCCAGGTATTCCTTTAACCATAACCACGCATCGTAAAGCTACTTATATTGACTCTGTTGGCAAGAAGGTTGATGCTGTCAATTCTTTTGTTCATGCTCTTGGATTGAAACATGCTCATGCAGTCCATGATCGTCTTGAAGAATATGCTCGAAGCCATAAGAAGCAGTTCTCTGTCGTAACTGCCCGCGCACTGGCTCCTCTACCGATTCTTGTTGAGTATGCAGCTCCGTTCCTCAAGGATGGAGGGCTATTTGTTATCACCAAGGGCAATCCTTCGGATGAGGAGCTTGCTTCCGGCATGTCAGCAGCTAAGATTTGTGGCTTCACTTTGCTTCTGAATGACGCAATCGATTTGCCTGAGGGCTTGGGCCACAGAGAGTTCATTGTTCTTAAGAAGAGTCATCCAGCATCCGTTTCATTGCCTCGTGCAAATGGCATGGCAAAGAAGAATCCGCTTGCCTAGATGTTTCACGTGAAACATAATGGATACTAACAACTTGCAGTGTTTCACGTGAAACATGGCGGTTGATATCGAATCGGAATGTTTCACGTGAAACAT
>DAWCEJ010000141.1:0-5556 GCA_052274955.1 Collinsella sp. | reverse complement strand
GTACGGGAACGCGCGTCTATGCCGCGATTCGAGCCGCACAAGAGGGCACTGAGCAGGCGCGTGGGACCGCCGTTCGCCTGCACAAGGCATGTGAGCGCCATGACCAATTGTGGTGTGGCGGCGTTGCCATCTGCGCCGGCAGCGGCATCGCAGCGCTTCGCCATTCCCCGCGCATGGGACTCTTGCGGCGACCGTTTTCGGAGGCCATGGACAAGCTCGTGGGCGCCGTGCGCATGGGCTGCTCCGTCGAGCATGCACAGCGACTTGGCGGCGGCAATGCCGCCAACGTCGACGCCGACGGCATGGTTTGCGCCGAGCCAGCCGTGCCCGCGCCGATCTGGCGAGGCGTTCTGAAACGTCTGGGCGCCCACGCTCAAACAAAAATCTAAATTAAATAACAGCCCAGTCAACGGCTTCGTGCCAACGCTCGACAAGACGCTCCAGTCGCCAGGCGGCATTGGCAGGACTTGTCGAGGGCAGGACGACGGCGGGCAACCCCGTCCGATCTTGCAAGTAGCGTTTGTAGAGTCGCCCTGCCGTACCGCCGTTACAGACAACGACCTCGATCGGCGCGGCATCGGTAATGCGCTCGATATGTGCCGGCACAACGTTGCGAATGCTCGCGTCGCTCGAGCCCTTAATGTCGCAACTCTCGATCACATCCCACAGGCCCACGCCGCCGTTCAGCAGCATAGATCGCTTGGCAGCAATGGAGGCATCGAGCGTCGCGGGCTCACCGCTTGCCAAAGGATCGCCCTCGTTGGGCGGCACAGGCACACCGAGGCACGCAGCCATCACACGCCAAAAGCGATTCTGAGGGTTGCCGTAATAAAAGGCATTTGCACGCGAGAGCACCGAGGGAAACGACCCCAGCACCAAAACGCGCGAGCGCTGGTCGAACACAGGCTCAAACCCATGCTCAATATGTTGATAGTCCTCGTCAGACACGGCCATGGGCTAGGCTCTCAACAGATAGCGCACCTCGTAGGGTGCAAGCTCAAGGGTACCCGTCAGCTCGACCGTGGGCGCATCGTCGGCAAGCAGGTCGACAAAGGACCCGTTGAGCTCGCCGGCGCCAAAGGTGTAAGGCTCGCCCACGGCGTTCACCGCCACGAGCACCGTCGCGTCATCACAGGCGCGCTCGAACAGCAGCTGCTTGTTCTGGATCACCACGTTGCGATAGGCACCGTAGTTGAGAGCACAGGCCGCCGCGTCATCGGCCGAGCGAAGGTGCGCAAGCTGCGTGATGAACGCCGTCAGCTCGTTGGGCGCAGGCTCATCGAGCGCAGGTCGCAGCGCCCAGTCACCATCGGGGCCGCCCTTTTCGCCGGCAATCCCCCACTCGCTGCCATAGTAGACGCACGGAATGCCCGGCATGCCAAAGAGCATGCCATAGACGGGACGCAGGCACGACTTGTCGGTGAGGATGCTTGCCAGGCGCGGCACGTCGTGGTTGTCGACAAACGACAGCAGGTGCTTGCCGCGGTAGATGCACCACGGATCGCCGCCAAACTGGCGATGCAGCGAATGCGCGATCTCGAACATATTGACCGAGTTAAAGCTGGAGTACAGGCCCTTGTAGCACTCGTAGTTGGTGCAGGAGTCGAGCATCTCGTCGTTGACGATCTGGTTGTAGTCACCGTGAAGCGTCTCGCCGATCAGCACAAAGTCGGGCTTGAGCTCACGGGTAAAGGCGTGCAGGCGACGCATAAAGTCGCGGTCGAGCATATAGGCAACGTCCAGGCGCAGACCGTCGACGCCAAAGACCTCGGCCCAGCGGCGCACGGACTCGAGCAGGTAATCGACCACGGCGGGGTTTTGCAGGTTGAGCTTCACGAGCTCAAAATGGCCTTCCCAGCCCTCGTACCAAAAGCCGTCGCCATAGCAGGAATCGCCGTCAAAGCTGATGTGGAACCAATCCTTGTACGGCGAGTCCCACTTACGCTCCTGCACATCGCGGAAGGCCCAAAAGCCACGGCCCACATGGTTGAAGACGGCATCGAGCACCACGCGGATGCCATGGGCGTGCAGCGTCTCGCATACGGCGGCAAAATCGGCATCCCCGCCCAGGCGGCGGTCGATATGGCGCAGGCTGCGCGTATCGTAGCCGTGGCTATCAGACTCGAGCGGCGGGTTAATCAGCACAGCGCCAATACCGAGTTTTTGCAGGTAGTCGGCCCATTGGGCGATCTTCATGATGGGCGCATCGAGGTTGGGCGCAGCGTTGGCAGCCTGGGCGAGCTCATCCTCGGCAACGGGCGCGGCGTTTTCGCGCGGAGCTCCGCAAAAGCCCAGCGGATAGATCTGATAGAACGTTGTCTCGTATGCCCACATAGCAACCTCCCGGCAAGCTTTCACGCAACGACATCCATTGTATGCCCGCCGCGTATCCCCTCCCCTAAAATAAGTTGCGGTGAAATAATTCCTGCTTGGACCTTCAGGGGCCTTAAACAGGAGCTATTCCACCGCAGCTGATGAGGGGACGTGATTAGGCGACGGGCTTTGCGCGGCGTATGGCCGGGAACAGCACCGTGATGGCGAGGATGACGCCCACGACGGTAATCGCCCCGCCCGCGAAGCCAATCCAAGCGATACCGGGACCCGAAACCACGGCGCCACCGATTGCGGTGCCCGTGCCGATACCCAGATTGAACAGGCCCGAGAAGATCGACATGGCGACGGCCGACGAATCCGCCGGTGTGTACTTGATGAGCTCGGCCTGAAACGCCACGTTAAAGGCCGTGGCGCAGCAGCCCCATAGCGCGCAAACAGCGAGAACGGCGACGAGCGACGGTGCAACCGGACCCATGAGCAGCAGAGCCACCGGCACGCCGGAGAGCGTGATAGCCAAGAACGGGAAGCGATGCCCATCGAACAGACGGCCGAACAGCCAGCTTCCGAGCAGACCAGAGCAGCCGAACGCCGTCAGCGTCATGGTAATAGCGCTTGCGTCGACGTGCGCGACCTGCGCCAGGAACGGCTCGATATAGCTGTAACCCGCATAATAGCCGGTTGCCATAAAGACCGTGACCGCGTAGAGCGCGATCAGGAACGGGTTCTTGAGCAGCACGGGCAACTGTTTGACGGTAAAGCGCTCACCCGCCGGCATAGCCGGAAACACCGCGGCTTGGTACACCACCGCGGCGGCAGAGAAGGCACCGACCACGGCGAATGTCATGCGCCAGCCCACGGCCAGCCCGATGGCGCGGCCGATCGGCAGGCCAAAAATCTGCGCGATGGACGAGCCCGTGGCGATTATGCTGATGGCGAGCGCCCCATGGCGGGTGTCGACCAGGCGCGAAGCCATGATCGAGGCGACCGACCAGAACACGGCATGCGCGCAGGCGACCACCAGGCGCGCGCAGACCAAAATAGGATAGGTGGGCGCCACGGCGGACAGGAACTGGCCCAGCGAAAACACGGCAAGCACGCCCAACAGCATCCGTTTGAACTCAAAACGTGAGGCAAACACCATGAGCGGCAGCGACAGCAGCATGACGCCCCAAGCATAGACCGAGATCATGATGCCTGCCTGGGCCTCGGTGAGCGAGAACGATGCGGCAATATCAATCAGAAGGCCAATGGGCATGAATTCCGACGTGTTGAATACGAACGCACAGCAGGCGAGCCCGATAAGCGGGAGCCACTGCTTGAGCGAGATGCCATCTTGTCTTGCCTGAGTCATGTAGGAACCCTCTCCGATTGTCTTGAGCGATGGGCGATTATATAGCAACGGCCCCGCATCCGTCAGCAACAGATGCGGGGCCGTAATCAACTCAATACACAGAGGTTGCGCCATCAATAAATAACTAAGCCAACCCCAGCAATATGCCTGCCGAATGCACGACAAACGCCACAATCCAGGCAACCGTCACTTGGAACGCGAACACGGCCACGGCGTAGCGCGCGCCCAGCTCGCTCTTGACGGCGCCGATGGCCGCCACGCAGGGCGGGTACAGCAGCGTAAAGACCAGGAACACATAGGCGGTGAACGGCGAGAACATAGTCGACAGTGCAGCGGGCGAGGTTGCGCCCAGAAGCACCGTGAGGGTCGAGATGACACTCTCCTTGGCGATAAGTCCGGTGACGAGAGCCGTCGACGCACGCCAGTCGCCAAAGCCGAGCGGCGCCAGCACCGGCGCGATGATGCTACCCAAACTGGCAAGCAGGCTTTGCGACTGATCGGCGACCACGTTAAAGCGAATATCGAACGTCTGGAGGAACCAGATGACCACGGTGGCGGCAAAGATAATGGTGAAGGCCTTGGTAATAAAGTCCTTGGCCTTATCCCATGCCAGCATCACCGTCGTCTTGACGCTCGGCAGACGGTAATTGGGAAGCTCCATGATAAACGGCACCGGGTCACCCTTAAATGCCGTGCGATTGAGCACCAAAGCCGCGATGCAACCGACCGCAATGCCAATCAAATAGAGCGAGACCATGGCGGGAACCGTCGCCTGCGGGAAAAACGCCCCGCACAGCAGACCGTAGACCGGCAACTTGGCCGAACAGCTCATGAACGGCGTGAGCATGACGGTCATCTTGCGGTCGTGCTCGGATGGGAGCGTACGGGTTGACATGATAGCCGGCACGGTGCAGCCAAAACCGACGAGCATAGGCACGAAGCTGCGGCCCGACAGGCCAAAGCGACGCAGCACTTTATCCATGACAAAGGCCACGCGCGCCATGTAGCCGGAGTCTTCCAGAATGGAGAGGAACAAAAAGAGCACGACGATAATCGGCAGGAAGGTCAGCACGCTGCCCACGCCCGTAAGCACGCCGTCGACAGCCAGCGAGCGTACCACGTCGTTGGTGCCGAACGCCTTGAGGCCCGCATCGGCCGAGGCGATGACGGCAGCGATGCCGTCCTCCATGAGTCCCTGCAACGCCGCGCCGATCACGCCAAACGTCAGCCAAAAGACGAGGCCCATGATCACCAGGAACGCCGGAATGGCCGTGTAGCGACCCGTCAGGATGCGGTCGATCTTGACGGAGCGCACGTGCTCGCGGCTCTCATGCGGCTTGACGACGCAGCGCCCGCACACGTCGCCGATAAAGCTAAAGCGCATATCGGCCAGCGCGGACAGGCGGTCGGTGCCGGCTTCGCCCTCCATCTGGGTAATGATGTGCTCGATAGCGTCGAGCTCATTGCGATCCAAGTGAAGCGCCTCGGTCACCAGCTCGTCGCCTTCAACCAGCTTGGTCGCCGCAAAACGCACCGGAATGTGCGCCGTCACGGCATGGTCCTCGATCAGGTTGGCAATGCCGTGGATGCAGCGATGCAGTGCGCCGCCGTCCGAGCCATCGGGCGCACAGAAGTCCAGGCGACCGGGGCGCTCGCGGAACCGTGCCACGTGCAAGGCATGATCCACCAGCTCGCCGATACCCTCGTTGCGGGCAGCGCTAATGGGGACAACAGGCACGCCCAACAGGCTCTCGAGCAGGTTGACGTCCACGGCGCCGCCGTTGGCCGTCACCTCGTCCATCATGTTGAGCGCGATGACCATGGGGCGGTCGCGCTCCAAACGCTGCACCGTCGGGGTCCGGAGGGACTCG
>DAWCEJ010000140.1:0-2876 GCA_052274955.1 Collinsella sp. | reverse complement strand
ATTTGGTGGGCGTTAGAAGATTTGAACTTCTGACCTCTTCCGTGTCAGGGAAGCGCTCTCCCCCTGAGCTAAACGCCCGATCAAGGGTGCGCAAGCGCGCAAGGGATAATATAACGGAGCCTGAACTCGGTGGCAAGAACATTTTTAAAAATCGCTTACATTGTGGAATTCGGGGGCTTTGTCATATCCATTTCAAAAGAGCCTGCTGCCGCGATTTGACTGTCGCATAATGCAAGGCCATTGCGGTATCGAGCTATGGAAAGACGTCTGCGGAATTGTCCTACCGATAAGCGGACAAGCCTTCGGCTGGTGCCTTCGCCGTGGTAAGGTAAGCCGAATTGTTTCCAGGCTGCTTCGAGGGAATGGAATGAGCAAAGAGCGTGTCGAGCAGGTCGAAGGCGCAGGGGCTTCGGTGCCGATGACCGATATATCGAACATTGATGTGCCCGAGGGCACCGATGAGCTCAGCCGTAGCACCCGCCGCGCTTGGCGCGAGCGCCTGAACAGCGCTTCGACGCGCAAGATGATCACGGGCGTCTTGGCTACGCTGGTGGGCGGTTCGTTTTGGGGTTTCTCGGGCACCAGCGCGAGCTTTCTGTTCGATACCTACCACGTCGACACCTTGTGGCTTATGAGCGTGCGTCAGATTCTCGCCGGTCTACTCTTTATGGCCGTGGTTGTTACGCGCGACCGCGAGCGCCTGATTAAGCTCTGGACCACACCCGCCGATCGCAAGCAGCTGCTGCTCTTTACCGCCTTTGGTCTGCTGTTCAACCAGTTTTGCTATCTTTCGGCCGTGCGCCTGACGAACGCCGGAACCGCGACGGTGCTCCAGTGCCTGCAGCTCGTTATCATCATGGGCTACACCTGCGTGACCGATCGCCGCATGCCGCGTACTCGCGAAGTTATCGGCATTGGCCTGGCTCTGGGTGGAACCTTTTTAATCGCCACCGGCGGCGACCCCACCAGCCTGAATATCTCGCCGCTTGGCCTGGCAGCAGGTCTTATGTGTGCGGTCAGCGCCACGTGTATGGCGGTGATTCCCGCCAAGATCCTGCCCGAATACGGCAGCCCCATCGTCACGGGCTCGGCAATGCTCACGGCGGGCGTGGTCTCGTGCGTCTTCGTGCAGCCTTGGGCGCATATGCCGGCACTCGACGCTGCCGGCGTCGAGGCGCTCGCGGTATTCGTGGTTATCGGCTCGTTTTTTGCTTACATGCTCTATATGCAGGGCGTTAAGGACATCGGCTCGGTGCGTGCGAGCCTCATCGGAACTGTGGAGCCGGTTTCGGCGACCATCACCAGCGCCGTTATGCTGGGCACGGTGTTTTTGCCGACCGACCTTATCGGCTTTGCCATGATCATCGTGATGATGTTCCTCACGGTGTAGCTGGCGCCGCCGCCAAGACAGAAAAGGTGTTGTGCCGCATTTTCGCCAATTGATGTCCGTGTCTGGAGTTTAGCTGTCGATGCTCAAAATGCCATAGACTAGTAACGTTATGGACTTTTTCATTGCGACTCAATTGCGAGGATTTCTTTATGGCTGGTAATCACTTTAAGGGCAGCGATAGCGGCCGTCCTGCAGTTCCGCCGCGTCCGAACGGGGCTGGTAAGGCCGGCACGCCGGGCGGCGCTGGACAGGGCGGTTCCGGTAAGCGCGTGTCCCCGGGCGAGACGGCGATGTTTACCGCTCTGTACGAGCAGTCTCAAAAGGCAAAAAAGACCGGCCGTGCAAGAGGGAATGTCTTTGCGGGCGGCGCAACCTCCGCGTCGCAGCCGAGCGGGGCTCCTTCGGTACCTGCGAACAACGCAGGTGCTGCCAACGCCGCAAATGCCGCCGGCAACGTTAATGCCGGCAAGGCCGCCAACAATACTCCCTCTGCCGGTGGCGCGGGGCTTACGGGTAACCTTGGCACGATTTACACCGGTGCCTCCGAGACTGGCACGTTCGCCCGCCTGGATGATAGCGGTGCCGAGTTTGCGGGCTCGGGTTCCAAGGAAGATTATTACGATTTTGGCTTGAACTACGGTAGCGACGCTTCGTCGAGTTCGACCTCTGACGGTCTGGTCCGTCATCGCCATCGCAAGGGCGAACGCAAAAAGCGTCACACCGGCGCCATTATTGCCGCTGTAGTCGCGGTGCTTCTCGTTGCGCTTGGCGCAAGCGGCTTTATGCTGCTTAACTCGGCAAAGACCGTAAAGAGTGAAGCGAAGGAGGCCGTCGAGATTGTCGGCGGCCTTAAGGACAAGGTCACGTCGGGCGATTTTTCGACGCTGCCTGACGACGCGAAGAAGATTGATGAGCTTTGCGACAGCATGAAGGCGGAGACCTCGAGCCCGCTGTGGACGGCGGCTTCGTTTATCCCGGTGTATGGCAGCGACATCAATGCGGCCCGCACCATGATCGACGCCCTGTCCGATGTCTCGAGCAATGCGCTGGTTCCCATGGCCGATAACCTTTCGCAGGCCACGCCCGGCAAGCTGTTTCAGGACGGCATGATTAACGTGTCCGCGCTGCAGGCGGTCGCCGATTCGCTTTCCAGCAGCTCGAAGGTGTTCAAGAGCGCCAACGAGAAGATCCAGGGCATTGGCGATACTCATATTTCCCAGGTGACCGAGCTGGTCGATAAGGCCAAGGACGGCTTTGCCACCCTCAACGGCGCGGTTGACGCGGCGGAGAAGGTCGCCCCCGTCCTTCCGCAGATGCTCGGCGCCAACGGCCAGACGCGCAACTACCTTGTGTACGCCATGAACAACGTCGAGATTCGTGCCTGCGGCGGCTTTGGCGGTTCGCAGGGCCTGATTTCGGTCACCGACGGCCAGATGTCGATTGGCGAGTTTGTTCCCCGCATTGGACTCAGCGAGGATGAGGCAGT
>DAWCEJ010000139.1:0-4719 GCA_052274955.1 Collinsella sp. | reverse complement strand
ATTTGGTTATTGCGATATACCCCTTTGCAGCCCGGACGGGCGGCCGAGGGGTATATTTGCTTGCAAAGGGCTCGCGCGGAGCGGGCCATTCATCCATAGAGGAGGCACCCTTGAAGGCGGACACTCAAACCATCGACATCCTGTTGTTGGGCAGCGGCGGCCGTGAGCATGCTTTGGCAGCTAAGCTCGCAGCATCACCGCGCGCCGGCAAGCTCTACATCGCGCCGGGCAACGGCGGCACCGCGAGCTGCGGCGAGAACGTTGTTCTCGACGACTGCGATCCTGCGGCCGTGGCGGCGTTTGCGCAGAGCCACGGATGCGGACTCGTGGTAATTGGCCCCGAGGCTCCGCTTGTGGCGGGCGTGGCCGACGCCGTGCGGGCGGCGGGTATTCCCTGCTTTGGCCCGGGTGCCGAGGGTGCCCAGATGGAGGGCTCCAAGCTGTTCTCCAAGCAGCTCATGGAGCGCGCCGGTATTCCGACGGCAGCCTATGGTTCGTTTACCGACGAGGCTTCGGCTCTCGCCTACGTACGCGAGCAGGGCGCCCCGCTGGTCGTGAAGGCTGACGGCCTTGCCGCCGGCAAGGGCGTTATCGTGGCGACCGAACTTGAGCAGGCCGAGGAAGCCGTGCGCGAGTGCTTTGGCGGCACCTTTGGCGATGCCGGCAACACCGTGGTCATCGAGGAGATGCTGACCGGCCCCGAGTGCTCGCTGCTGGCCTTTACCGACGGCAAGACCGTGCGCCCCATGGCTACCTCGCAGGACCACAAGCGCGCGCTTGAGGGCGACCTTGGTCCCAACACCGGCGGCATGGGCGTCTACAGCCCGGTGCCCATCGTGACTGACGAGGAGCACGCCACCATGGTGGCGGTCATGGAGCAGACCGTGGCCGAGCTCGCTGCCGAGGGTATCGACTACCGCGGCTGCCTGTACGGCGGCTTTATGCTCACCCCCGCCGGTCCCAAGGTGCTGGAGTTCAATGCCCGCTTTGGCGACCCCGAGACGCAGGTCGTGCTGCCGCGCCTTAAGAACGACCTGGTCGAGGTCATGCTGGCTTGTGCCAACTGCGAGCTCGATCAGATTGAGCTCGACTGGCGTGACGAGTGGGCCGTGGCCGTTGTCCTGACGAGCGCGGGCTACCCCGGCAGCTACGAGAAAGGAAAGGTCATCACCGGTATTGAGGATGCCGAGGCCATGGAGAACGTGACCGTGTACCATGCGGGAACTGCCGTGGTGGACGGTCAGCTCGTGACCAATGGCGGCCGCGTGCTTGCCGTGACCGCTCTGGGCGACACGTTCGAGAACGCTCGCAACCTTGCCTACGAGGCCTGCGAGAAGATTGATTTTGAGGGCAAGACCCTGCGTCACGACATCGGCCTGCGCGCGCTGCGCGGCCGCGACGCCTGGGATGCCTAAAATCCGAGAGGAATGAGACGGATGGACGAGAAGAACGAAGAGCTCGTGGACGCGCAGATCGTCGAAGAGGACAGCCGCGTGTATGGGCACGCCGAGGGCGAGCCTGGTGGCGAGGTCGCTGACGAGCCGGCGCTGGTGCTGGGCGATGACGACCCGCACGATGCCGAGCTGCACGAGAAGATTCTTTCGGAGGAGTGCGCCTGGAAGGGCAAGATCCTCGACGTCCACCGTCTTGAGGTTGAGCTGCCCAACGGTCGCCGTAGCGCCCGCGATATCGTTCGCCATCCGGGTGCGGCGGCTGTTGTGGCACTGACCGAGAGCGGCAAGATCGTACTGGTGCGCCAGTACCGCACCGCCATCGACCGCGTGACGGTCGAGATTCCCGCCGGCAAGCTCGATCCAGGCGAGGACCCGCTCGATTGCGCCAAGCGCGAGCTGCATGAGGAGACGGGCTTTAGGGCCGGTCGCATTCGCTTTTTGACGTCGATTGTCACGTCCTGCGGCTTCTGCGACGAGATCATTCACATCTACCTGGCCACCAAGCTCGAGTTCGATGCACCCAACCCCGATGATGACGAGTTTGTCAACGTGGACCTCGTGCCGCTGCACGAGCTGATCGACGCCGTGCTCGACGGCAAGATCGAAGACGCCAAGACCGTCGTAGGCGCGCTTGCCTGCGACAGCATCGCGCACCGCCTTGGGGGCACGGAGCTTTAACGAGTGGGGATAGCCCTGGGACAAGTACTACTGATTGCTTTGTCCCAGGGCCTTACGTTGCTGATATTTCTTTGAGGATCACATGCTGAAGAGGTTTCTTTCGTACTACAAGCCCCAGATGGGGCTTTTTGTTGCTGATACTGTTTGTGCTCTGGTGCTTGCCGCCATTGACCTGGCGTTCCCCATTATCCTGCGCAATTTGACCGGTGGGCTATTTACTCAGGGTCAGGCTGCCATTATGCAGGCGCTCGGCATGATCGCGGTGGGCTTGGTGCTGATGTATGCCGTCCGCTGCGCCTGCCGCTACTTTGTGAGCTATTGGGGTCACGTGATGGGTGCGCGCATGGAGTCCAAAATGCGCGAGGACCTGTTCGACCAGTATGAGCGCTTTAGCTTTGCGTACTTCGACCGCAACAGCTCCGGCGACATGATGAGCCGCGTGGTCAACGACCTGTTCGATATCTGCGAGGCGGCGCACCACGTGCCCGAGTGGATCATCATCTGCGGCATCGAGATTATCGGCTCGTTTGTGATCCTCTTTACCATCGCCCCGGTGCTGGCGCTCGCCATGGCCGTGGTGACGGCGGCGTTTGCGGTCATCATGTTTTGGCAAAACATGCGTATGCGCGAGGTCTTTAGCGACAACCGCAAAAAGATCAGCGGCATCAATGCGCAGCTGCAGGATTCGCTGGCGGGCATGCGCGTGGTCAAGAGCTTTGCCAACGAGGAGACCGAACGCTTCAAGTTCCGCGTCTCCAACAATCGCTATCTTTCGTCCAAGGAGAACATGTATCACGCCATGGGCGTCTATACCGCGACGTATGGCCTGCTCTCGGGTGTGCTCTATGTGATCGTGGTGCTGCTGGGCGGCTGGCTGGTCGCCCAGGGACAGCTACAGGCGGTCGATATGGCGACCTTTGCACTCTATATTTCGCTGTTCTGCACGCCGCTTGAGACGCTCGTCAATTCGGCCGAAACGTATCAGAAGGCTATCGCCGGCTTTAAGCGTATGGACGAGGTGCTCTCGACCGCGCCGGATATCCAGGACAAGCCGGGCGCCACTGATCTGCAGGTGACTGCCGGCGCCGTGGAGTATCACGACGTGTGCTTTAACTACGAGGACGTTGAGCTGGGCGAGGGCTATGCCGACGAGCGTCCCGTTATCGACCATATGGACCTGTCCATCAAGCCCGGGCAGACCATCGCTTTGGTTGGCCCTTCGGGCGGCGGCAAGTCCACGACCTGTTCGCTGCTGCCGCGCTTTTATGACGTGGCTACCGGATCCATTAGCATCGACGGTCAGGACGTGCGCGATGTGACGCAGCAGAGCCTGCGCCGCGCCATCGGCCTGGTGCAGCAGGATGTCTATCTGTTTGACGGTACGATTGGCGAGAACATCGCCTACGGCAAGCCGGGCGCTACGGCGGAAGAGATCGCCGAGGCCGCCCGTCGCGCCAACATCGATGCCTTTATCGAGTCGCTTCCGCAGGGCTACGACACCGTGGTGGGCGAGCGCGGCAGCCGTCTTTCGGGCGGACAGAAGCAGCGCGTTGCCATCGCGCGCGTGTTTCTCAAGAACCCCAAGATCCTTATTTTGGATGAGGCGACGAGTGCTTTGGATAACGAGAGCGAGGAGGCGGTGCAGGAGTCGCTCGAAGAGCTGGCACGCGGCCGCACCACGATCATCATCGCCCATCGTCTCTCGACCATTAAGCACGCCGATGAGATTGCGACCGTTGAGCATGGTCGCGTTGTGGAGCGTGGCACGCACGAGGAGCTTCTCGCCCGTGGCGGCACCTATGCCCGTTACTATCGAATGCAGTTCGAAGGTGCGCGTGCGCACGAGCTCGACTGATTGATATGACAGGAAGTTTATGGCTGACAAGAACCCTTTGACTCCGGAAGAAGTGACGGAGTTATTCTCCGAAATCGATGCATCCGGTGTCTTGGATCCCACGCTCGCCAAAAAGCGTACCGAGCGCATGCGTGAGAAGGAGGCTGCGGCCAAGCGCGGTGATAAAGCGGCGCTAGCGCAGCTGCGCAGCGAGGACCGCGCGAGCCAGGCAAAACATATCGACCCGCTGTCCGAGGACGATCCTTCGGGCTCGCAGGTGAGCCATACCATTACGAAGACCGCGATGGCCGTGGTCATCGGTATTTTGGTGCTGATCGTGGGCATGCAGATTGGCTACGGCGTGATGCGTCGTCTGAACACCGCCAACCTGTCCGAGAGCGTTTCGGTCGATACCGTTTCGACCGCGCTCAAGGGTGGCCTTGAGTGGGGTAACGGCTTTACGCAGTTCCCGCTCGATTTTACCGTCGATGAAGCCGATGAACGCACGGGCACGGTCGAGGTGACGGTGTTGGACACATCGTCTGCCAACGAGCTCGAGCTGCTGTCCAACGGGCAGATCCAGGCCGCGGCGCTTGCGACCAACGCGTTGCTCAACGATAAGATCGACCGCGTGGTGTATAACGTTCACGCCTATATCGACGAGGATAGCAACATTCAGCACGATTCCTTCTTTGGCATGTTCCCCGCGCGCGGCCACCAGAGCGCCATTTTGACGTTCGTGTGGACCAAGAG
>DAWCEJ010000138.1:0-13298 GCA_052274955.1 Collinsella sp. | reverse complement strand
GTTGCCGATGCCGACGGTGTCGATGTGGGAGTCGATGGCGATGATCTTGTCGCCCTCGCCCATAAAGCCCATAACGTTGCCCAGGCCGTCGACCTTGACCTCGTCATAGCCAAGGCTCTCCATCTCGGCCTTGATGCAAGCGACAACCTCACCCTCCTCGCAAGACTCAGAGGGGTGGGAGATCATAGCGCGCAGGAAGCGAGTCATATCAGCACGATGGGACTCAGCAGCAGCCTTGATAGCGTCGAAATCGAGTTCTTTAGCCATTGTTCATAACCTTTCAAACGAAGGAATCTACCTGTGAGGTGGCGGAGCGATACCTATTTACTCCGCCCCAACGATTAGCAAGTGGGATATTCGCCTTCCCAGACGATGCGACGGTACTGGTCGGGATCCGTGTCACCTTCCGTGGAGAAGCAGAGTACGGAGCTCGTCTTGTCCAGGCCGATGAGCTCCTTGAGCTCGGCGTACTCGGGATCGAGCATGAGGGTCTCGACCAGGCCGGTGGTCACTGCGCCGGACTCGCCGGAGATGACGCGCGGGTCGCCCTTCTCGGGAGCGCCCAGGGTGCGCATGCCGCGAGCGGTGACCCAGTCGGGGCAGGACACGAAGGCGGTGGTGTGGTTGCGCAGGATATCCCAGCCCAGGATGTTGGGCTCGCCACAGCACAGGCCGGCCATGATGGAGGGCATGTCGCCGTCCACGATGCGCGGGTCGCCGTCGCCGGCGGCAGCGCCCTTGTACAGGCAGGCGGCCGGAGCGCACTCGACCACGACAAAGGTGGGCGGGTTATCGGGATACAGGTTGGTGAAGTAGCCCACCACGGCGCCGGCCAGCGAGCCTACGCCAGCCTGGACAAAGACGTGCGTCGGGCGGTTGATGGCCATCTCGCGCAGCTGCTCGGCAGCCTCGGAAGCCATGGTGCCGTAGCCCTCCATGATCCAAGACGGGATCTTCTCGTAGCCCTCCCAGGCGGTGTCCTGAACGATGACGCCGCGCTCGCAGGCATCGGCCTCGGCGGCGGCCATGCGCACGCACTCGTCGTAGTTGACCTCTTCGATGGTCACCGTGGCGCCCTCGGCGGCGATGTTATCGAAGCGGGGCTTGGTGGAACCCTTGGGCATGTGCACGACGGCCTTCTGGCCCAGCTTGTTGGCAGCCCATGCCACGCCGCGGCCATGGTTGCCGTCGGTGGCGGTAAAGAAGGTAGCCTGGCCAAAGTCCTTGGCAAGCTGATCGGAGGTCAGGTAATCGAAGGTGCACTCGGCAACGTCCTTGCCGGTCTCGTCGGCAATGTAGTTGGCCATGGCAAACGAACCGCCCAGAACCTTAAAGGCGTTGAGGCCAAAGCGATAGCTCTCGTCCTTAACGCACAGGTTGGACAGACCCAGGCGCGCGGCCTGGCCGTCCAGTCGGGCAAGCGGAGTGACGGTGTACTGGGGGAACGACTGGTGGAAGGCACGGGCCTTCTTCACGTGGTCGAGGCTCATGATTCCCAAGTGCTTGTCATCGCTCTTGGGCATCGTGTTGCCCGCCCACTGGATCTTATCGGCCATACGGTGAACTCCTTAAGTTCTCTCTTGCCGGCCCCCGCATACGCGTTTCAGCCCATTCCCATTCATGCGACTGAACTTTTATGTGGATGCCAAACAAAAAGTTTGTTAGCACTGTTCTATCACACTTTTTGATTGGAAAACCTAACAAATTGTTTGTTGCCGTAATCGGTACCTTTTCGCCGCCGAACGGTCACATAACGCAGCGATGCTTTCGTTATTTGCGAACAAGTGGGGTTTATGGCACAGTGAGCCCAAACTAATTTTTAGGAAGGCTCCCATGACCCCCGCACAGATTGAGTTCTACAAGCGCCTTGCACACGGTCTGGCGCTCCAATTTGGCCCTAACTGCGAAATCGTCGTCCACGATCTGGAGACCGATGACGTGGACCACTCCATCGTAGTGATCGAAAACGGCCACGTCAGCGGGCGCAAACTGGGTGACGGCCCCAGCCATATTGTGCTTGAGTCCATGCACGAGGGCACCACCGACGTGCACGACCGCGAGCCATACCTCACCAAAACCACCGATGGCAAGTTGCTCAAGTCCTCGACCATCTTTATCCGCAACGATGAGGGCAAACCCGTCGGCATTTTGGGCATCAACTTTGACATTACGCTCATGAAGGCTTTTGAGCGCTCGCTCGATGCCTTTACCGGCACCGGCGGCAAGGGTTACACCGAGCCCGAGCCCATTACCAAAAACATCGGCGACCTGCTCGAAGATCTGCTGCGCGAGTGCGAACAGTTTGTGGGCAAGCCTGCAGCCCTTATGACCAAAGACGAGCGCATCCGCGCCATTGGCTACCTCGACCGTCGCGGCGCCTTCCTCATCTCCAAGTCGAGCGAACGCGCCTGCGAGTTCTTTGGCATCTCTAAGTACAGCTTCTATAGCTACCTCAACGAGGCCAAAGCTGCCGCTGGCGACAAATAGTCAGCGCGCCAGCACTCCTCCCCTTTTGGGCGCGAGTTCTGGAATGCGCGAATCCGAGAGTCGGCCGCAAGGCAAGTTCCATATAATCGATGAATGCGAGTATTTCGAAAGGATGGAACAAGATGGGGTCGAGCAACGCATCACGCAACGGCCGCGGAGGCACCGCTTCTGGCGCCAGGCATGCGAAACACGCGTTTGACGAGGGCGAAGAGGGCCTTTTTGCGCTGAGCCTCGACGACGTAATGAGCGACCGCCCCTGGACCGCCGAGGAACTCATGGGCGGCGGAGTTCGCCCGACAAGTTCAAAGCCCGTACCTTCCGCCACGCCCGCGCCGGCATCCGTGCCCGCGGACGACTTTGCCACCCGTCCTATCGTGCAGACGACGCGTAAAGCCGCCCCTGCACCCCGTCCTGCTAGCAATCCGTCCGAGACGGCGGCGTTTCTCGCTGCAGCGGCACAGCGCCCCACGGCAGACAGCACGATTCGCTACGCTGCCCCGCAGCAGTCGGCATACACGGCTCCCGAGCCCGAGCTCGAGCCGCCTGTCATGGATCTGGATGATCTTTCCAACCGCCAGTTTGCCTTTGATTCCTGGGCGGCGGCAGATCTGGACGAGACCTCGGGTGGCATGCCTGCGCTCAACATTCCGGTCAACCCCCTGTTTGCAGCTGCCGAGGAACGCGACTCCGCATACGACAACACCGCAGCGTACGCCAACCGCCCGAGCGAACAGGCTCGCGCCGGCCGCATCGAAACCGAGGATTACGGCCAAACGTCGAGCGGCTATTCTCGCGACCCGTTTGCCGCCACGCCCGCTCCCGATTACAACCAAGCGAGCGTAAAGGCAGCCTCGGCATCGTCGTATACCCACGGCACCGACGATAAGCGCGCTGCCGATTACCACACCGAAGAAGAACCGCCGCGCTTTTCGGAGTTTTCGCAGGCGGCAAAGGTTGTCTTTATCGCCATCATCATCGCCCTGCTCGGCGTGATCGCGTTTGAGGGATTCCAGCTGTTCCGCGGCCCCACTGCGTCTGAATCGGCAACGCAGAAAGCAGAGGACGACAACCAGTACCTGGACATCAACACCCTCAAGGGCGACCCCAACGACGGAGACGAGTAGCGAGGGTTAAGGGAGGGCCGGAAGAGCCGGCGGCACGTTACGGCTCCAAAAGCCCTGCCATAAAGATGGGCAGATACAGCACGTCACCATCGCGGTGAAGATTGCATTCCGCAAGTACCAGGGCGCGATCGATTCCGTAGCCCTTCGTTGCCAGTGCGTTATCGAGCGCGGCATGGGACTTAAAGCTCTTGCCCGATTTGACCTCGATAGCAAACACTTCCCCATCGAGCGTCTCCTCAACAAAATCGAGCTCGCCAACCTTTTTCGATGTAAAGTAGCGCAATCTGAATCCATGAGTTTTGAGCTCCTGGGCAACGAAGCCCTCAAACGCCGCCCCCATGTTCATGCCAAAGGCGTCTTCCGCCTCCCCATCAAAAACGCCTTGGGCGACCCTTTTGGAATACGATGACATGAGCATTCCGGTGTCCAAGTAAAACAGCTTGAACAGATTTCGTTGCTCTCCCAATAAAAGGGGTGCCACGGGCGCCGTTACGTTATACACGGAAAGCGCAACACCCGCCTCCGATAACCAGAGAAAATGGTCTGTCACCTGCGAAAAACGTTTGACACCGTTAATCGATGACAGCTTGAATCGCTTGTTTTTGGAGCCGGCCTCGCTGGGAATCAAATCATAGATATCGCGAATAACCAAGCGTAGCTCGGGCGGAGCGTACTTTGCGATGTCATCGCGATACAGGGCGCGAAGATCGCGGTGGATGTTTCGAACCTCGTCGACATTGCGCGTCGCCAAGAAGGAATTGACCGCGTCGGGCATGCCTCCCACCACCACATACTGATGGAACAGATCGAGCAAGCGGTCATACAGGTAGCCGGGGAGCTCCCCTTCATCCTTTAGACAGCCCCTGAGCATGTCAAACACGCTGGCACCAACGCCATTTGCCCAGCAAAACTCCTCAAAGTCGAGCGGGTACATCTGGACCTGCTCGACATACCCCACCGGCAGGGAATCGATACCCTCGAGCTCAACGCCAAGGAGCGATCCGGTAAGGATGTATCGAAAGTCGCCGCGCTGGACCAGGTATTTGATAAACGTCACTACGTTGGGGCATCGCTGCACCTCGTCGATAACCACAACGGTCTTGTTCGCAACCATCGGCTGCGTTGCAGCAATAGACATGCGCATAAGCAGTTCGTCCGCACTTTTCGCCGCCAAAAACGAATCGCGCACGGACGCGTCGGCGATAAGGTCGAACGTCACGACGTTTTCGAACGATTCACGTGCGAACGCGTTGACCAGATATGACTTTCCTACCTGTCGGGCGCCCTTGATCAAAAGAGCCTTGTTAGGCGACGAGGCAAGCCAAGATTCAAACTGTGCTTTCGCTTTTCTCTGCAGCATAAGCGTACCCCTTATTACGTGCTGTTTTAGCACTAGGATACACTTTTCCGTGGTTGGATTATGGTCTATTTAACACTTTTCCGAAGTATTCTGGTACCCATTACGACACTTTTTCGTTCTTTTACACGGGAAATTTCGACACTTTTTCGGATTTAAGCCTAGCAGCAGCCGGCGAAATCAAGCGCCGTCCGCGCGTCATTTCGCACGCGCGCTTGATTTGTGTCCGCGTGCGCTGATAGACTCCATCGTGCTCGCAAGGAGCGGGCACGTTTTATCCAGAGTCGGGGTAGAGAGTTGGCTCCACGATCCCGACGCCAACCGGCCAAGAGGCACGGTGGCCCTGCCAACATCGATGAAAGGAGTCCGTATGGACAATTTCTCTGTGCGCAGCGAGCGCAACTTCCACAACCTGGCAGCCAAACCAAAACGAATGCATCTTCTAGACGAGCCGAACGGCTATGCCTCGGCCATGGTTAAGAGCGGCCTCTCCCACCAGATGCGCTTTACGGTGAAGAAGCTCGAGGAAGAGCTCTGCGCCGGCGGTAATCCGCATGTGTTGCAGATCAAACTGCTCGGAGACGACTCGCGCGAGCCGTCGAGTTGGAAGCTGTTTGCAGACGGCACGTGCGTTGCGGACGGATCCGGTGCCTTTGTCCGTGAGTGCTTCTGCGAGGGCGCCGAGGTATTTCTGGACCTGCGCCGCGACGCCGTCGAGACTGCCGAGCTGCGCCAGTGGAGCCAGAGGGAGTACGAGCTGCTGAGCGCTGCACGTGGGATCGCGGGGGTGTAAACAGGCGGAGCGCTCCTGAAGCCTTATTCCACACGATCGGGCGTACTCATCTGCAACTCGACTTGCTACCAGATGGTGTAATCACGTTCCACGTTGGTTAAGCCAGACCCCGGCCGGTCGTTGGTAAGTGAAACAACATCTCCCACCCATAGGCCTCTAAGACTGACCGTCCACTATAATCCAAGCGGTTAGCGTCTCCCAAGATCGCCATGGACACGTCTTCCAAAATGCCCTCTCAACTGTGCAGAAATAACAGCCGCCCATACGGTCGATGTGCTCCTTGCGCGTCTCGCTGACCACGCAACGATGGAAAACAGGTTCCTGGACGGATGACCCCTGAGGGGATGCATGAAATCGGCATCGAGGCCATCGTCTGTCGAACAATACCTGCCCATACCTTTAAAACATGAGAACAAGACGCCGGCGTCGGTATCGTTTTCAATTCAGTTTAAAACTGAGGAGATTCAGGAGCCAGCCGAATAAACTAAGACTCACTTAGTAATTGATAAATTTCTGACTGGGTATATAATATCTGACAGTAATAAGGATTCTTTACTATATGTGAGGCAGAAATGACTTCAACGGATGATGAACTAGTCAGCAGGCTCCAAGCTCACCTGTCAACCATTCGCAAGGCGGCGGGCTGGAGTGGCGAACGGCTTGCGAACGAACTAGGCATAACAAAGCAAACCGTCAGCAGCCTTGAGACGGGTAAAACGCAGATGACGAAGATGCACTATCTCGCCATCAGGGCGGTATTCAACAACGAAATCGCCGTCAGCGGAAACGAGGATCTGGCCAAAATAATTCAGCTATTCGTTGACCAACCAGTAGCACCCAAACTAGAGAAGATGCAAAATGCCCTTAAAGAAGGGGATGAGAAGGGGACACAACAAGAGGCAGCTACTAAGCAGAGCGCCATAGTTGGAGCAACCGCTCTCACCGCCGCCCTAATCCCCGCTTCATCAGCATTGATTCCGGCATTGGGCTCTCTTGCATATCAACTTGCAAAATCAATCAAGAAATGAGGTGTATAGAAATTGGAGCCGGAAAACACTGATCTGCCCGCAAAGAACAAAGGCCTCGTGTGGCTCGAGCAGCACAAAGTCCAGATTGGCATCGGTGTATTTGTGGCAATCAGTTCAATCGTTAGCATTACGATTGCCGCGAAAACGGGCCATACGCCTAAATTCAAAACTATTTGCAACGACGCAGACAAAGGTGTTGCCACGATTGCTAAGGCGGCGGAAAAGACCTCCTTGCCAGTGGTCAACCTTACCGGAGTCAAGAAGACCGCAACGGGACTCGGACATGACTTGCTTCTTTCGAATCAGGCAGTTAACAAGCGTCTCGTCTCCAGCGGAATGATGACAAAAGAGCCCTGGGGTTACAAGCTCACAGAAGTCGGCAAACTCTTTGGGAAAGAAACAGTCAAAGTAACGCGCGCCGGTTATACCTTCTCAAATATCGAATGGGATGAAGCGGTTGTCCCGTTTGTTTTTACTTCCGACGAACTTGCGAGCATTAACGCCAAAAAACTCGCATTGCGCAAGTCATAGCCCAGTAGTCAAATCTGATACACCGTGCGCCCCGCGTACGCAAACGAAAAGGAGATACCATGGTCATATACAGAACTCAAGAATGGAACGGATACGGAAAGCAAAACTACTACTGGTATGAATACCGCCGTGAGGGCGACACGGTTGTCAAATACAAGTGCAATAGGCGCAAGTTCTTCGATGGGGACGAAAGCAACTGGGAAGAAAGCGAGCATGAAGAAGATTCGTGGAGCATTGACGATCCCAATATGCCCGATTGGCTGAACGGCTACCTCTAATAACTATTAACCAGCAGCCCTTGAAAGCCCCACTTCCCACAGGGAACGTGGGGCTTGATATTGCCCTCCTGTCCGAAAGCACTTTCCATCTCAGCTTTCAAGCTAGGCAACCACAATGGTATGCGCCATGGCCGTCAGTTCACCAATCTCAATAAACCTGTCTTTTGTAATGCGATCGACCAATGCGCCGATTCTCTGGTCGGTCGCATCGACATCCCAAGCGATGCGCAGCCCGGGAGAGCCGCCAAAAGCAGCTGCTTACCTGATGCACAAAAGCGCAGAAACCCGCATCCCGAATATGGTGGGATGCGGGCACGGACAATCGTGTGTCCCATTCCAGGCGCGGATTCCGGGATGCGCTTTCCGTTTGAAGCTCCAACCGGAAAGCGCGTCCCATTCTGAGCGCCAATTCCGGAATGCTGCTTCCGCTCCAAACAAAAGGCCCCGGCTCGCGATGGAGCTGGGGCCAAAAGCGCAGCATATGCAGTTGGTGTTGAGCGCGAACAGCTCGTCAGTAATGGCTGTCCGCGCCCTACCCTAGCCGCGGTGACGGGCACGGCTGTACGGCGTATCCACCATGGGCAGATCCGGGCGCAGCTTGCCGTCAAACGCGCGGTAGGCATTCTGTACGGCGGGCGCCGTGGGGATCGTTGCGATCTCGCCAATACCCTTGCCGCCGTATGCCACGGGCAGTAGCTCGTCCTTCTCCACGTAGATGGCGTGGATATCCGGAATCTCGGGCGCGCGGAACAGCCCGAGCGTGCCGTACCTTGCCTGGGGCACGCAGTCCTTGAGCGGCCAATCCTCGGTAAGCGCATAGCCCATACCCATGAGCACGCCGCCTTCGATCTGACCCTGGATGGAGATGGGGTTGACCACCTTGCCGGAATCGTGCGCGGCATAGACCTCGCTCACGCGGCCGTCATCATCCAGAATGACCACATGCGTGGCAAAGCCGTAGCAGATGTGGCTCTTGGGGTTGGGGACGTCGGCGCCCAGTTTGTCGGTCGGCTCCAGATACACGTAGCCAAACTCGCATCCCTCGAGCGCCTTGATGGCGGCCGCGGGATCTTGAGGATGCATGCCCTGGCCGGCGACGAGTTCCTGCGTGCGCAGCTGATAGGCACGACCGTCGTCGTACTCGATCTTGACGCCGTCACCATGGGCGCTCACCGGGGCGGTAGGCGCAGGCTTGCCGGCCTCGATGCCAACCATGGCATCGCGCAGCAGGAAGGCGGCGCCGCGAACGGCCTCGCCGGTCACGACCGTCTGACGCGAGCCAGACGTGGTTCCGGAGTCGGGAGCGTTCTCGGTGGAGCACTCGCCATTGGCAATGCAGCTCAGCGGCAGACCGCAGGCCTCGGCAACGTCCTGCAAAAAGACGGTGTTGCAGCCCTGGCCGATGTCGGACGTGGCGGCATAGACCACGGCGCGACCATCCTCGACGCGAATCTTGCAGCGGCCGGCATCGGGCAGGCCCACACCCACGCCGGCGTTCTTCATGGCGCAGGCGATACCGGCGTGTCCGGGATGCGCATAGTAGGCATCCTTGACCTCGAGCAATGTCTCCTTCAGCGCCGTGGAGCAATCGGCGATCTGGCCGTTGGGCAAAACCTCGCCCGGCTCGATGGCGTTTCTGTAACGAATCTCCCACGGGTCCAGGCCGACCTTCTCTGCCAGCAAGTCGATCAGGCTCTCGAGCGCAAACTCGGACTGGCACACGCCAAAGCCTCGGTACGCGCCGGCGGGCGGGTTGTTGGTGTAGTAGCCAAAACCGCGAATGTCGGTGTTCTGGTACTTGTAGGGGCCAACGGCGTGCGTACAGGCGCGCTCGAGCACCGGGCCGCACAGCGACGCGTAGGCGCCGGTGTCAAAGTTGATCTCGCAGTCCAGACCGGTAAAGATGCCCTCGGCGTCGCAGCCCAGCGTAAAGGTGCCGTCCATGGCATGACGCTTGGGATGGAAAGCGAGCGACTCGGCACGCGTGAGCTTGCACTTCACAGGACGCTGGAACTTATATGCGGCGAGCGCGGCCAGGTGCTGGACCGAAACGTCCTCCTTACCGCCAAAGCCGCCACCCACGAGCATGGTCTCGACGACCACACGCTCGGGTTCGCTATCCCAACCAAACATGTGGGCGCACTCTTTGCGCGTATCGTAGGCACCCTGGTCGGTCGACTGCACCTTGACGCCGTTCTTGTACGGGAAGGCGACGGCGCACTCGGGCTCCAAGAAGGCATGCTCGGTAAAGGGCGTGGTAAAGCGCTGCGTCACGGTAAACGCGCTCTCTGCCAGCGCCTTGGCGGCGTCGCCGCGCGTCACATGGCGGCTCTGGCACACGTTGTCCTTGAGCTCCACCGTGTTGCCAAAGGCAAAGAAGCTGTCGTGCAGGCGCGGGGCGTCGGCAGCCTTGGCCTCGACAATGTTACGCACGGGCTCCAGCGGCTCGTAATCGATCTTTACGAGCTTCTTGGCCTTCTCGAGCGTCGCCTCGTCCTCGGCAACCACCAGCACGATGGCGTCACCCACGCAGCGGGTGATATCGCCCTGGGCGATCATGACGTCCCAGTCCTGGATAAGGTGGCCGACCTGGTTGACCGGCACGTCCTCGGCGCGCAGGATACCCACCACGCCGGGCAGGGCCTCGGCCTTGGAGGTATCGATGGAGAGCACACGGGCGCGCGGATACTTGGAGCGCACGGCGCTGGCGTAGGTCAGACCCGGTTGATCGAGCTCGTCGATGTCATCGGGGTATTTGCCCTCGCCGAGCACCTTCTTGCGCACGTCAATACGGAAGGCGCGCTTGCCCACGCCGTAGTCGTCGCCGCGCTCCAAGTCCTCGTCGATCTGCTTTTCGCCGCGGAGCACCGCAGCGGCCAGCGAAATGCCCTCGATGATCTTCTTGTAGCCGGTGCAGCGGCAGACGTTGCCGCGGATGGCGTACTTGATCTGCTCCTCGGTGGGCTCGGGGTCCTCGGCGATGAGCGCAGCACCCGCCATGACCATGCCGGGGATGCAAAAACCGCACTGCACGGCGCCCACGGCGCCAAAGGCGTACACAAAGGCCTCGCGCACGTCCTCGGGCAGGCCCTCGACGGTCACGATGTTGCGACCGGCGGCAAGGGCGGTGGTCAGCACGCAGGCCTTGACGGCCGCGCCGTCCACGTGAATGGTGCAGGTACCGCACGCGCCCTCGGAGCAGCCGTCCTTGGCGGAATGGATATGCAGGTCATCGCGTAGGTAGCGCAGCAGCGGTTTGTTTTGGGTCGTCGTGCGCTCGACGCCGTTAACGGTAAAAGTGAATTCCTGTGCCATGGTGATTCCCTTCTACACGCCGGCGGCGATGCCGGTGCGGTCGTGGATGGCGCCATGCGGGCAGACGACAGCGCACATGCCGCACGACAGGCAGTCCGCGCCGTCGATATGGGCGCAGTTGTCCTCAATGCGGATAGCGCCGGCGGGGCACTTTTTGGCGCACATGCCGCAACCGATGCAGCTCGTGTCGCAGATCTTGCGCGCAATGGCGCCCTTATCGGTATTGTTGCAGCGCACCAGGATGTTCTGATAGCCGGGAACGAAGGCAATTACACGCTGCGGGCACGCCATGCCGCACAGGCCACAGCCTGTGCACTTGGAGCGATCCACGCGGGCGATGCCATCGACCAGCGCAATGGCACCGTGAGGGCAGGCCGTGACACAGGCGCCACAGCCAATGCAGCCTTCGCTGCAGCGGGCGTCGCCGCCTGCGGAGGCGCAACCGCTTCCGCAGGCAACGTAGGCCACGTTATGTTGAATGGATTTGGCCATAAGAGACTCGCCTATTTCTTAAGGAGATACGGATAGCTGTCGCGCACGGCCTTGATGGTCAGGCGGACGGCCTCGGGCAGACCGGTGTTGACGGCATCGACTGAGACGGTGCGAACCGTGCCGGCGACACGAACCTTAAAGTGGTCCTCGTCCACGGCCAGGAAGCCCTCGTTCTCGGAGTTCTCCATGTCCTGATCGCTCCAGAACAGGGTGAGCTTGTCCTTGTAGGGACGACCCTCCTGGTAGGGGCAGAACACGGCGCAGTTGCCACACTCGTTGCACATGCCGTCGACATGGACGACCTGATGCTTGGCCAGGCCCGGCACCTTAATTGCCACGTTGGCGCGGTTGGGGCACACGTCGCAGCAGACCTCGCACACCGAGCCGCAGCCCAGGCAGCGGGTCTTGGTGCAATTGCGCTTGTCGCGGCACAGCGACCCCTTGCGCTCGTAGCAGGCGTCCTCGCGACCGGCCTGAGCATTCTGGTCGGCGTACTTGTTAAAGTCCACGCCAGCGATGGCACGGGCGACCTCGGCGGCGTCGGCGATAGCCTCGACCACGGTGGCCGGACCGCGACGGCAGTCACCGGCAGCCCAGACGCCCTCGACGCCGGTGGAGGTGGCGGCAAGGCGGCCGCGACGGTCGTGCTCGACGCCCGCGGCGTCGTACAGGCTGGCATCGATGCCCTCGCCCACGGCGCAGATCACCGTGGTGGCGGAAAGCTCGACGGTCTCGCCCGTGGCGACAGGGCTGCGACGGCCGCTTGCGTCCGGCTCGCCAAGCTCCATAACATCGCAGGTCAGCACGGCGCCGTTGAGCGCCTTGGGCGCCAGCAGCTCGCAGAACTCAACGCCATCGGCAAGAGCAAGATCGAGCTCTTCCTCGTCGGCGGGCATCTGCTTCTTGGTGCGGCGATACACCAGGCGCACGTTCTTCACACCAGCCAGGCGCTTAGCCACGCGGGCGGCGTCCATGGCGGTGTTGCCGGCGCCGATGACCACGACGTCCTCGCCCAGCTCGAGCTTCTCGCCCTTCTTGGCGGCCTCGAGGAACTCCAGCACATCGAGCTCGGCACCCTCGCCCAAGCCCGCAGAGCCGGGCATCCAGGCACCGGTAGCAACGACCACGTCGGTAAAGCCCTGGGCTTTGAGCTCGTCAATGGACTCCACGCGGGCATTGAGCTGCACCTTGGCGCCAAAGGCCAGGCAGAGCTCGGCGTCGTGGGAGATATCGTCGCTGGCGATACGGAACTCGGGGATCACGTGACGGACCACGCCGCCGAGCGAATCGCGGGCCTCGAAGATGGTGACGGGCACGCCGGCGCGCGTCAGGAAGAACGCCGTCGCCAGACCGGCCGGGCCGCCACCAATAACGGCAACGTTGCGCTCGGCGTCGTTTGCGATGGCCTGAGCGCGCAGCTTGGGCAGCACGGCGGTCATGGCCTCGCGGGCGGCCTTGAGCTTGCTGGCGCGAATCTGGGCGCCCTCGGGCTCGTAGAACGCACGCTCGCAGGCACGGCCGCAGGGATGCGGGCAGATGGTGCCGGTAATGAACGGCAGGGCGTTGCGCTCGATGATGATGTTGAGCGCGTCCTCGTAGCGGCCCTCGTCAACAGCCGCCAGGTAGGCGGGAATATCCTGCTGGATGGGGCAGCTCGTGCGGCACGGCGTGGTAAAGCAGTCGGAAAGCGGGCTCTTGCCGGCGACCTTGCGGTCGGGCAGCGGGCGCAGCGGCTTCTTGTAGAGCGGGTTGGTGAGCGAGTCGGTCTGAATCGCGGTCACGGCCTCGAGCGAGACGCCCTCAAACGGCTTGCCGTCCAGGTCGGTAAACTCGCCGGCCATCTGGCTAAAGCGCTCGTAGCCACCGGGCTTGAGCACGTCAGTCGCCAGGGTG